>CAYYMO010000100.1:0-9504 GCA_964472955.1 uncultured Methanomicrobia archaeon
TGCGCCCTAGAGCCTGACTATCTTCAAGTTCACTGTGTCTTGCCGTACGTTGAGCAAAAACGCATCTATGAGGAAAGCGGATCCAAGGTTATAACCGTGGTGAATGCTGATTCAAGAATCAATTACGATTACACTGATTATATACTCGTAGATAAAGATGCGAGAAACAATCCTCCGACCATTGAATTTAGTCAGACCCTCGTAAAGAAGTCTAAGAAACCCGTTTTAGTTGCTGGAAATTTAACTCCCGCAAATGTCAGCGGTGTTATAGAGAACGTAAAGCCTTTTGGCGTTGACGTCGCGAGTGGTGTCGAGAAAGAGGGTAAAAAGGACGCCTCACTTATCAGCTCGTTCGTTAGAAGTGCACGGGAGGCGGCTTGCTTTGTTTAAATCTCCCCTTTTTGAGTCAACAATGGATAAAGATCGGTTGATTGAACTGCAAAATGGCTTAACTAGGCCGTGCATCATTCCTGCTGCCGCAAAAATCTTGACCCCATCGGGCACAAACGGTGTGAGCCCACTAGGTGTTTTAAAGCTGATTGATCGAGAAGGCGAACGCTCGTTTCTTCTTGAGTCAACTTCAAAGATCCCGAGCATCGGGGGCGGCGCTTACTCTTTTGTCGGGCATAATCCGGCTGCGCTAATTACGGGGGACGTGGTATCAAACTCCATTGAAATAGAGGTTTTTGATGAATCACTAAGGCAGATGCTAGTAAAGAGCATTCAAGACACGGGTGAGCTCTCGATTGGAGAGAAAATAACTCTCAAAGTTAAACAAGGCCTTGACATATTTGACGCCTTACGAAAATGTGTAAAGTTCGCCGATTATATGGATTTGAATGGCTTAATTAGAACAATCTGTAAGAGGCAGTTATTCACTGGTGGAGCTGTCGGGTACATAAGTTACGATGCAGTAAAAGAGTTACAGATCCGCGCTCCAACGAATAATGTGAGGGGTCATGCATTTGAATTCTATATCGTAAAAGATCTCCTCGTTTTCGATCACTCTGATGATTCCATATACGCCGTCACCAATGTAATTCTGGACAGTGCAAGCGACTTGGAAGAGCTTATGAGCGACGCAGACACAAGGATTTCTCAACTGAAGCACTATGTTCAGCAATCTTCATTTATTGCTGATTCGCAAAATTTCGATAAACCACCGCTGTTTTTTAAGCGTGTTCTAAAAGCAAGTATGACTAAAGAAGAGTTTGAGCTTGCAACGACCAGAGCAATAGAACACATCTACGCTGGAGATATTTTTCAAGTAGTCCCCTCGATAAGGCACAAAGTCGAAATTAGATGTGATCATCGGGATGGCGTCGTTAATGAACCAACGCCGTATGAAAAGATGTACTTTGAGAGAATGCTTTACGAAGAACTCAGAAGGCTGAATCCGAGTCCTTACATGTACTTCTTACGGTTTCGCGCTGTCTCGATTATTGGGTCAAGCCCTGAGACTCTTTTTTCGGTTTGTGGTGATAGCCTCATAACTAACCCGATCGCTGGGACGTGTCCTCGGGGATCGGATGAGGTTGAAGACGTAACTTTTGCAAACATCATGCTGAATGACCCAAAGGAGAGGGCTGAACATTTAATGCTCGTAGATCTAGGCCGCAATGATGTGCGGAGCGTTTGCGAGGGCGGATCAGTGGAGGTCATTGATACCATGTCGGTTGTAAAGTACTCGCACGTTCAGCACATCGAAAGTACCGTGGCAGGTACGTTACGAGATGGGCATGATGCATTTAGTGCAGCTCGGGCTGTGATGCCAATGGGAACAGTGTCAGGCGCCCCTAAAATTAGAGCAATGGAGTTAATCGATCAATACGAACCGATGCCGAGAGGAATCTACAGTGGTGGAGTTGGATATTTCACATTTAACGGCGACTCAGACTTTGCAATAGCGATCAGGACGTTTGTTATTGAGGAGACAAAAGTTTCTTATCAAGCAGGGGCTGGAATCGTCGCAGACTCCGTCCCTCAACGAGAGTACGAAGAGGTAAAGAGAAAATTAGCGGCGCTTGAGGCTGCGCTTTACAACATTACGACATTAGCGAAGTGAATTAAAATGAACGCAAAGGTGCAACGAAAAGAGCAGCGGAACCATCTTAGAATGTTGTTTATCGATAACTTTGACTCATTTGTTTGGAACCTGGTCGACTACATATCAACGTTTGGTCACTTTACTAAAGTAGTAAAGAACGAGGTGCCACTGTCTGACGTGCGGTCGTTCGACCCAGACGTGATTGTGATATCACCTGGTCCGGGAAGTCCTGGAATACCCAGCGATATAGGGTCGTGCCTTGAAATAATACGAGAGTTCGAAGGTACGCCAATACTTGGAATCTGCCTAGGACATCAGGCGATTGGAGCTGCATACGGGGCGAGAATCATAAGAGTTAAACCAGTCCATGGAAAGCCCGATCGAATATTCCACGACGGCTCCGCTATTTACAAAGGACTTCCGAATCCCGTCATTGCGGGGCGTTATCACTCACTTGTTTTAGAGGATCTTCCTTCTAACCTCAAAGCGACTTCGACTACAGAAGATGGCATCATAATGGGGATACAGCATACGGATTTCCCGACATACGGACTTCAGTTTCATCCCGAAAGTGTTCTGACACCTTCAGGCAAATCGATCATTAGCAATTTCTTAGACGTCGCACGTCGGAAAGTCCGGGGGCGATAAATGCAAGGACACGCTGATGTCTTGGGTGAGTTGCTAAAGCTGGAAATCCCAACAACAGCTGCACACGGTTTTGAAACGACGCCAAGAAGAGATATCATCAAGAGTATAGCGTCGGCCCAACGTGATGGGAGAGTGCCTGTCATTGCCGAAATAAAACACACCGCGTTTGGGAAGCGACTATCAGAAAAGCCGCTTGCTGAGATGGCGTTTGAAATGATTCGCGGGGGAACAGCTGCATTATCAGTGCTCACGGATGAGCATTTTTTTGGCGGATTGATAAATGACGTCCAGGCAGTGCGAAATGTCGTTGACGTTCCAGTGCTCAGAAAGGACTTTATTAGGAGACCTGAACAGTTAAAACAAGTGAGATCAGACGCAGTGTTACTTATCGTACGACTAATCGAAAGGCTCAGTGACAACATTAATGATTATGTGGAAACTGCTCTATCCCTTGACATAGAGCCGCTCGTCGAGGTAGGAAGCATCTCAGATGTTGCGGTGATATCAGACCTTGACCTCAATTTCATTGCTATAAATAACAGAGACTTACAGACACTCAACGTCGATTTACTGACGACTGAATTGTTAGCTCCGATATTGAGACGGCTCTTCAGTAAGGCAACGTTAATAAGTGCAAGCGGTATCAACGTGCCGCAAGATGTTGAAAGGGCCCTCTCGTCAGGATGCGATGGGGTCCTCGTGGGGACTTCTATAATGCAAAGCTCTGATATAGAGGAAAAAGTAAAACAGTTGGTTTACTGCAGGAGGCCTTCGCCTTATGAAGGGTAAAAAAGGGATGTACGCTACCTACGGCGGACAGTATGTTGCCGAGACCCTCATGGCACCTCTGCTTGAACTCGAAAAAGCCTATGAAACGTTGAAAGAAGACCCCGAGTTCATGGCCGAATTCGATTGCTATTTAAAAAGCTACGCTGGCAGGCCAACGCCAGTTTATCGCGCGAAGCGTTTTTCTGAGCTTTGCGGTCTAAGAATTTACCTGAAGCGTGAAGATCTCTGTCATAGCGGCGCGCATAAGATTAATAACGTAATAGGTCAGGCTTTGATCGCAAAGAAACTTGATAAAAAAATTGTAATCTGTGAGACGGGGGCGGGACAGCACGGAGTGGCAACGAGCATGGCATGCGCGATGATGGGTCTTGAATGCAAAGTCTACATGGGAACCCGTGACATGGAACGTCAGAAGCCGAATGTCATTCGTATGCAGTTGCTAGGAGCTGACGTGATCCCGGTTGAAAGCGGCTCCCGTACGCTGAAAGATGCTGTAAATGAGGCGTTACGACAATGGACTGCAAATGCAGAAAATGCTTACTATCTCATGGGTTCAGCGTTAGGCCCTCATCCGTATCCGGCGATGGTGAGAGATTTTCAGCGCGTGATAGGAATAGAGGCTAAAAATCAGATCAGTGAGCTTGAGGAGCGATTACCAGATGCAATTGTTGCGTGTGCCGGAGGAGGTAGCAATGCAATGGGAATTTTCACTCCATTTCTTGATGATAGGGTCGAATTAATAGCTGTAGAGGCGGGAGGTATATCCAGCGATGACGCCCAGATACAAGGTATGAAGGCGCCCCACGCGATACGACTCATTAATTGTGATGTTGGGGTCTTCCATGGCATGAAGACGAGAGTTCTGCAAGATAGACACGGTCAGATACTTGAAACAACAAGCATAAGTGCAGGTCTTGATTACTCAGGTGTTGGACCGGAGCTCGCACACCTTGTGGACATTGGGAGGGTTCTACCGAGATTTGCTCGGGATGATGAGGTTCTTGCAGTTTTTGAAATACTGTGTAAGACTGAGGGTATCATTCCCGCGCTCGAGTCATCACACGCTCTAGCATATGCAATGACAGCGTGCGATGCCGGAGACCTCGAACCAGGAGCACTTGTGCTAATAAACCTGTCTGGCAGGGGGGACAAGGACGTGAATACTGTAGTTGAACGAAGGGGGGTAGAAAATTAAAGTAAGAAACAGACTAACTGAGCGTTTGGACGGCAAGAAATCGCTTGTCGCATATATAATGGCAGGAGATCCTACCTTGGAGAAAACTGCTGAATATGTTCAGGTTCTTTCGCGTGAGGTTGACGCTTTAGAGCTGGGCATCCCATTTTCAGACCCGATCGCCGACGGGCCGGTAATACAAAGGGCCGGTCAGAGGGCTCTTAGAGGGCGTCCTACAACGTTAGCTGACATTTTATTGCTATTAAAAGAGCTTCAAACGGATGTCCCCATAGTTCTTATGTCTTATTACAATCTTATTTATCGCTACGGGGTATCACAACTTTCGAGAGATGTGAGGGACGTAGTTGATGGCATAATTGTTCCAGACTTACCCCTTGAAGAAGCTTCAGAGCTCAGAAGACATTGCAACAATAACAATATTTGTAACATCTTTCTGATCGCGCCTACTACCTCTAGTGAAAGAATGGCCGAAATTCTCAAGTCAACAAGAGGTTTTGCGTACATCGTCTCTCGGCTCGGAGTTACGGGAGGCACAACTGATTATGCGCATTTAAGAGGGCTCATCAGCAGAGTAAAATCTGTTGAGAGTCGATACGAACTTCTTAAAGTACCTAAATTGGTCGGATTTGGCATCTCAAAGCCTTCAGATGTCAAAGCTGCGATTTCTGCTGGAGCTGATGGCGCAATCGTCGGTTCAGCATTCGTTAAAGAGATTGAAAATGGGGCCTCTCCTCGTGATCTTGCGCATACTGCTCGGTCTCTTAAAAAGGCCACTTTAAATTAATTTGCGAAAGTTGAGACTTAAACGCGCTCGCTACGACGGGGGGTACCCGTCATTTTTCCTTTGATGAATTAATCGTGTTAAAAGCGGGCCATGAGATTTCATATTTCGATTGCTAGTCTTTCAGCCATGATTAAGTAAAAGTAAGCGAGACCTTTCCATTTTCCCCATTTTTTAGTTATATTGCGCGCATCTTTACTGGATATTTTTTTATCGCTACAATAGTAGTGTGAAATAGTTCTTTTTAATCCTAAATCATCAGCAGGAATAACCTCTAGTTTATGCATTCCTCGAATTAGTGTAAGTTCCGCAGTCCAAGCTCCCACTCCTCGCAATTTACAGAGTTCATCAACGATTTCATTTGTATCGTCGTAGCTTTTGAACTCCTCCAAATTCAGCTTGCCATTAGTAATTAAGGCTGCCACGTCTCTGATATATTCCGCTTTTCTCGTACTTAGTCCACACGAACGAAACTGCTCAATGGTTGTCGACGCCAGAGTCTCTGGTTCAGGAAAAGCGTAGTAGACTCTCTCATTAATTTTTAAGACATCGCCAAAAGTTCTAATCATTCGTTTTTGGATACTAAAAGCAGCACTTAGCGAAATTTGCTGTTCCGTTATTGATGATATTAATGCCTCAAAAACAGTGTGGGTAGTTGGGCTTCTAAATCCTCGAAGCTGTTCAATTAATTTTGACATAATGTCGTCACAGCGTACCTCGTTATAGAATCGGATGAGATCAAGATTTAAATTAAAAAGGTTAACGATAGTGTCTCTCACGATTTCAAGACTTTCGCCTAAAAGCTGTGTACCTTCTCTAACCTCAACGAGGAGCCGGGGTTTATTGACCGTTCCAATAGATGTGATGACGACAAGAACTAGTTGCCGCGCTATCCGCACGACCTGCCAGTACTTCCCTTTATAGTAGGTACGGATTTGCCTATCTCCGTCTGAAAAAATTGCGGCGCTTAACTCAAAGTCAAATGGAGCCGTAGGGTACATTATTAGCTTCATAGTAAAACTAAGGTAAAAGAGTGCAGAGACATCCCAACGCATGGGATATATCTACGGATACACAGAAAACACCAATTGATGTTCAGTGCAGAGCGTCCATCTTTAAGGAGGTAGAACGAGGTGCTTCCCGAAATCAACAGCTGAACCCTTATTCAATTGAGCAAGCATATCAAAACGTTTATCCATCTTTTTAAACACGCCCTCTACTATTTCTCTATCCTCTTTGTCCAGCTTACTGACATTCAAGTCCCCTGTAAATCCCCGTGCGTCCCAGACGTTTTCGGGGACTAGTTGTTTTAAGGACGCCAAATAATCTGGAATCTTCTCTTGCCAGATGCCAGAAAAAACTGCAAAAACTGCAACCTTCTTTCCCATCAAAGCAGAACGGTTTTCCTTCAAGAAATTTACCACGCTATCGAGGGGTTTCCCCCCATATATTGGCGATCCAATTACAATTAGATCGTAATCAAGTTTCTTTACATCTGTGACTTTCTGTACTTCAGTAGCGCACTTTTCGCTGATCCCTTCAGCAATCCAGTTTGCTGTCGATTCAGTTGAGCCGTATTTGCTATCATACAGGACGATACATTTCATACGTTGATCTTTCGTATCAAAATAAATAAAGATATCCACATATGTGTTCAAAACCTGATGATCTCTCGGCTAATCATAAAAATCATTGAAGTTTTACTATTGCGCTCTTTCCCGCGTCTGATAACATCCTATTGAACTTTTCTGACCATTATTACTTTTGCACATTTATCACGTGACTACGTTTGAGTGTAAGTTACTTCGAATGGAAGAAGAACTAGGTCTGAGAATAAAGCACCTCGTTTCTTTTCTCATGTGTATTTCATCGACGCGGATTACCGTCTTTCGTGTTTACCCGTATTAAAAACAGTATGTTTTTAAATTAATGTGCGTGGCGAGAATTGTAAATAAAATTATTAAGGTAAAACTTAAATGTATAGGTGGTGATGTTCGTGGAATTAGTAAAGATTCCCCATATGGATAAAACGGAATACGACCAGTTGATTCGTGAGGGACACATCAGTCGAATCGCCTTCAAAGGAGATGAGTATCCATATATTGCGCCATTTTTATACGTTTTTGATGGAAATTTCATATATTTCCTGTCAACAAAGTACGGTAAAAAGATACAGCTCTTCCACCAAAGCCCTAACGTGGCGGTCGAAATCGAAAAATTTAGTTCAGATCTTGCAAATTATACATTTGTAACATTACAAGGACGTCTTAAGCAAATTGATGATGTTGCAGAAGATATGGCCATTCGGAAGAAGTTTGTGGAACTGATTAAGAACAGAAATCTTTCGAAAAACATTGTAGCCGCTCTCGGCCACTCACCTGAAGAACCTATCGAATCAATTGTGACTGAAAAAAGAAGTATTATATGGAAGCTTGTGCGCGTCGAGGATATTGTAGGACTTAAAAACGTCTAAAAAGCTTCTCAAAACGAATTCTGGGTTGCTTATCACTTACCGACAGTGGTAATGCGGAACTCGTCGTATTTATCCCATCAATTGACGAAAAGGCATTCAAGATAAGTACTGCTGTTTTTTTGTTCCCTCAGTGTAATCCGAACGTTAAATTGCGTCCTTAAGCTTAAGAGTCACTCGCAAATAACGAAAAACTTATTTAAAACGCTCATTATGAAGTTTTGTAGAGTGATGTGTCACAACGCGAACTGCCAACGTTATGATTACGGTCGGAAACTCTGCTAAAGTTCGAGCAAGATATCAAGGCACATTATTAAAAAATTAACTGTTTTTTTTAAACCCTTGCAGTATAATTATGCCCTCTCCTTCACATAATCGCTTTATGTCGGTAAAACCATTACGCTGTAATGCAGCTTCTGCCTGTTTAGAGGTAATTCCCTTTTTGCCACGCCTCATATACCTTTCTAGAGTGTTCAGAGATGACCACACATCTACATCGATGTCAGTCACATAGTTTCGAAGGATCATCAACCCTCCTGTGGTGAGCCAGTCCTTAGATTTTGCCAGCAACTCGAGCAAATCATTATAAGAAGCAGTCACATTTGAAATGAACACGACATCGAAGCCCTGTTGGGCTCTAAAATTTTTATAATCTCCAGCTATTACTTCTACCTGCTCTTGAGCACTATATTTGCTGATAAACTCTCTCGTTATTTCAGTTACCTCTGGGTAATCGAGGACGTAAGCTTTTAGGTCGGGATATTTCTTTGTAAAGAATATGCTGTAGAGTCCGTGGCCGCCTCCTACATCCAGTAACCGACTATGCCTTGACAAGTCAATCTTTTTCACTGCGATCTGGACCCCTCCGAGAAGAGAGACTGATGCTATCTTGTTCAACACTTCTCGCGACCAATAGTCTCTTGTTATATCACGGCCTGCTGGGCCCTGTGTCACGTACTTTTGCAGGGCTGAGCCAGTCTCAATGTCGTCAAATAACTCTTTGCCCAAATACATCATACTTCGACTATCAAGATATTGACGGGTAATGTTGGAGTTAACGTATAGAAGATCTTTATCGCTCATTAAAACGTCTACGAAGCCAAATTTATACAAGACTTTAAGAAAGTACTCGGTGAATTGTTCGTCAATTTCAAGTTCATTTGATAAGTGCTTCACGGTGACAGGACGTTCCATTTTTGAATATATGTCAAGGTCTACTGAAAGCCGCATTATTTCAAAAAATTTTCGACAGTCGATTAACAGTTTAATACGTCTTGGCACCAATTCATAATGACTCACCTGTAGCCCTCCTGTAAGCAACTAACATAATGATTAGAGCGTTCTGTTATATTATCTCCGAAGGGTATCTCTCTACTAATCAGACTCCTAACGATCGATGGATAGCATAATAGAGTGTTTTAGCTTGTTACAAAAGTATTTAAAGTTAAGGTGTTGCCCATAAAACACCACATGATTAATGTGTAGCGATACCTATATGCGTAATTTGAATGACATATTTAATTGCGTACCAGATCGGAAGCTGAAAAAACTTGTTACAAGGGGATAAAATGAAA
>CAYYMO010000101.1:0-3239 GCA_964472955.1 uncultured Methanomicrobia archaeon
TTTCAACCATTTTAACGCCTAAATCTCGTTTATTTCTATTTTTTTCTTCTTTCAATGTTGCTCGGACAATTCCAGATATCATCGCAGCATCGGCGCCTTGACCCCCGGGTGCATCTTCGTATGGAACAGCTTCCAAAGTTCTTTGACGGATGTCCTCCAAAGAAGCTAGTTCTTCTCTTCCCTCATTTCGTTGGTCTTGATTTTTACCAGTCATGCTCATTTGATTCGGTTTTTATATTATATATATATTAAATATGCATCACTGACGAACGAGTAGATTCTAGAAAATCAACCGACCCACCAACCGCGAATCCACCAGTTATACCAACCGTTGTTCCACCAGAACCCCACCAGAGGCTCTGTTGAAAAAACGGTTGAAATAACTGTTGAATCTGCGGTGAATGACAAAGAAAATAGACAGCCAATTAGAGTCGTCCTTTTAGAAGCCTCATGTCCATAAGAGAGGATATTGATTTGACGTTTGCTTCTATTGCAAGCTCGGAGAGCGCCGCCATCGGATTAACCCCAGCATAAATGTTGATGCCGACCACACCATCTTCAAGATTTATACCGAGTGAGTCGCCCCTCTCAAAGTCCCCGATCCAGCCCGTTATTCCCATTTTTCTCGCATCTCTTAGAACTTCTCTTGCCCGTTCATAGGCGATTGAAGGCACCGTCCTAAGGTTCGAAAGAACTGCTCCGGTTCCTTTATCGACGGCATCCATGATTGCAGTCATGCGCCTTGATGTAAAAATCTGGATTGGATCTAACGATGTTCCTTTATATGATATCATATCAGTATAAGCGGAAGGAACCTTGTTTTCAATCTTAAGAATCCCCCCATACATTATGTCTGTAGGGATACCATGTTTAATGAGTATTCCGTCAATCGTCATGCTGCACATGGTGATTATTCCAACGGAGCCGTAAGGAATTACGATAGAGCCTGCCTTGTTACCCTCTTCAACAATTCTTACATAGGGACTTACAGTGTACCCTGAATCGATTACTCTTCCCGCAATTTCAACTACTGTTTCAAAATCATCTTTGTTAATAGTCGTGACGTTTATGATGATATCGCCACTCTGTTGCGTTACATCAAGAGTGGTTCGGTAAATAAATTCCTCTATCTTAGTGATAACAAATCCGACTCTGTCGCCTACAATAGCTTCATTTAGTTCTGTCAATCCCTTTTCCGTTATGATTCTTCCAGAGTAACCAAGCTTAGCAGTGAAGCCCTTGTAATCGAGCAATGTAAGGTAATATCGTACAGCGCGTTCACCGATAAGGTACCCCCTTCGGTTTAAGTGAGCGGCAATAGTTCGCGCGCCTACTGCTTCATCACTTTCATTTATGATTCTTAAGATCTCTACTAACTTTCTCTCAGTTTGAATATTGGTCATAGTAAATCGGCTTAAGTTTTGTTTCGCCTAAGTAAGATAGACGACAAATAATCGTCAAATGTGATAAATGTACTTTACCTCACTTGAAATGTGCCGCTTAAGTTAAATACCTATTGAATCCTGTATATTGCAGGGCTCGTAGGGTAGCGGACTATCCTCTTGGACTTCGGAACCTGTGGAGATATCCAAGGACCTGGGTTCAAATCCCAGCGGGCCCGTTGTTTTACTGCACTGCTGTAGGTAACATATATAGCTCGATAGGATAGGCAAATCTGATTTCCAAGTCGCCATTTCCTACTTCTAATGTGTATGATATCGACGCATATCAACAAAAGCAACTTCTTGAGAGATTCAGTTTGTTAAACTTGATATAGGAGCTGGTATGTTTCCACCCCTTCTTACAAACTTTGCAGAGCTGAAAGATTTTATCGGGAGCACCGGGGCCGCCCCGAGTAAACCGCCAAAATCTACCCACTCTCCCTCATGTCCTATCGGTATAATTCGTACTCCAGTGGTCTTGTTGTTTACGACTCCAATTGCGCATTCATCCGCAATAATTCCAGCAATCGTCTCGGCTGGTGTGTCGGCAGGGACGCAGACCATGTCAAGTCCGACCGAGCATACCGCAGTCATTGCTTCAAGCTTTTCAAGCCCTATTGCTCCAGCCTTTATTGCATTAACCATCCCCACATCTTCACTTATGGGTATAAAAGCACCGCTTAATCCCCCGACCCTAGAAGACGCCATAATTCCGCCCTTTTTGACCGCATCAGTGAGCATAGCAAGGGCCGCCGTAGTCCCATAGGCCCCACAAATTTCAAGCCCCATCGATTCGAGTATATTAGCAACAGAGTCCCCTCTAGTGGGGGTCGGGGCCAGTGACAGGTCAACTATTCCAAATTCGACATTGAGCCTGTGCGCCATCTCCCTTCCTATTAATTCCCCAACGCGAGTTATTTTAAATGCAGATCTCTTGATTACCTCTGCAAGACTTCCAAGATCCGCCTCATTCATCCTTTCGACCACTGCTCTTATTACGCCAGGACCAGAAATTCCGACGTTTATGACTGATTCAGGCTCCCCAGGACCATGAAATGCTCCTGCCATGAAAGGATTGTCGGGAGGGGCGTTTGCAAAAGTGGCGAGGCGCGTACAGGTAGAAGGGTCTCGATCAGATGCCTCTTTGATGATTGCCCCCATCCTAAGAACGGCGTCCATGTTAATTCCTGATTTAGTGGTGGCAACGTTGACGGATGAACAGACTTTTTCCGTCGAGGTTAGCGCTTCCGGAATCGAATCAATAAGCGCCTTGTTGCCGATTGTAAATCCTTTTTGTACAAGTGCTGAATAGCCACCGATGAAATCAACGTTAAGCTTGTTCGCGGCCCTGTCCATGGCCTCAGCAATCATGGGTCCAGATTCCGGGTTTAAATCGAGTAATAAGCCTATTGGTGTGACGGCGATCCGCTTATTGACGATGGGTAAGTAGTATTTTGCTGACGCACTTTCAGCTTCGGCGCATAAGTTTGAGGCTGTTGATACAATTTTACCATAAACGGCCTGTGCCATTTCGTCAGGATCTTCTCGTATACAGCCGGTAAGATTTATCCCCATCGTCACTGTTCTTATATCGAGGTTCTCATACAGAACCATATCAATGGTTTCAAGGATTTCATCGGTGCTAAATATCATCCAAAATTCCTTCTCAAATGGTAATTTCTTTTATGTTACATCTGTTTCGAATATCATTAAGTAACAACATGAAAATATTGTAAAAAGATGATTGTTCCGCATGCATCAACAACTGATTGTTAGTGCTAACATTATGAAATTATG
>CAYYMO010000102.1:0-9180 GCA_964472955.1 uncultured Methanomicrobia archaeon
CACTGAGGAGCAGAATACCACGCAATCTGTGAGCAATACTCCACCAGCAAGTCAAGGACAAGGACAAGGACAATCGACAGCGCAACCCATTTCAGTAACGGTCAAACCACTAGGCACAACTATGCAAATAGGAAGTTACGAGACGCCAACGGCTGGGAATATCTTTGCTCAATATAGCGTCACAGTGAAGGATAACAGTGTACCCGAGCTAGACGTTAACCCATATAATTTCGGGTTACAAGGCGCGAATAACGTAATATACAACATCGATGCTGCAACATTTTCGAGTGACATTCACGGGTTTACAATGGCTAAATTAATGCCGAACGGAGCACAGTCGGGTGTCGTAGTGTTTCAAATTCCGCAGAATGTGAAACCAGTCGCAGTAGTATATAACGACTACTCGCATAAAGTCACGACGACTCTATAATGTTTCAATGACGCAGCTAGATTGCTGGATCATTTTATTCTATTAATATGCAAGCACAAAGTGAGGCGGTAGTTGCTTTTTATTGCAAGTAGTGCAATAAAACATACGCTTCCGAGCATGTTTTTCATGCCACACCCTCTGAGTTGTGCATGTAAGCTACAATACTATTTTCAACATTTTCCCGTCTCTTATCCGCAGATATTTATCCACAGATATTTGTATCAAGAATTAGGTTTGTACGTACTATTAAAACTAAATAAGTCGAACGGAGGTGAATTGAATTGAGCGCAGCTACAGGCGAAAAACAGAAAGGTTGGTTGCGTATCCTCGAGATTTTATTGGGCATAATTGTCCTTATACTCGCGTTATACGTTCTGGCAAATCCCGGCATAGCAATTTTGACGCTTATCTTCGTGCTCGGTATCGGACTCTTTGTACTCGGAATTATACAACTTGCTGGTGCATTCGTTTCAGGTGTTCCGGGCGGAATGCGAGCATTGAGTCTCATTATCGGAGTCCTAGCCATCATATTAGCAATTTACGTAGTCGCTTATCCAGCCGCGGGTGCTTTCACGCTTGTCTTACTCCTTGGCTTCGGTCTGCTGATTTCAGGAATAGAAGCTATTGCGATAGGAGGATCTTTTGGTTCAGGCGCAAGCAAAGCGGCAAGTATTGTGCTTGGCGTCATCGCGATCATACTTGCATTCGTCGTTCTGTTGTACCCCGGAATAGCAATGGGAACACTCGTGATTCTATTGGCTATAAGCTTTATCATACTAGGTATAGAATCAATTGCATCAGGCATACTCGGACATTGGGTGGAATAACAATGTCTAGTAAAGCATTTAGTTCCGCACGATTTATGGCGACTGAAGCAAACAGGTATCCAGCCAGACGAAGCTATGGTTAAGTCGAGATGATGAAACTGGAGATTCTGGTTACGACGAGCAATTCGAGTGTTAAGTCATTCTGAGCGCGTCAGTGACCCTCCACCTTTTTTACCGGAGCTCTCAAGAGAGAAAAATATGTCAATTACTGAAATTCTGTTGACCATAATTCTCGTTTCAGACTTTGTTTTTGCTATTATAGTTGTTTTTTGGGGAAAGAAGAGCCCTACCGCAGTTATGGCGTGGCTGATGGTTTTCTATTTCCTGCCAGTCGTTGGCTTCATCCTGTATATATTCCTAGGTCAGAATTATCGCAAAGAGAAGATGTTCAAGATAAAAAAGGACGTTGATAAGACCTTAATAACATTTATCAAATCACAAAAGAGTGAATTGAAAGCACGAGAGAGTCCCATCACCGATCATCTCTCGAGCGTATTACGCCAAATGGCCCTTATGCTCCTTGAGAATAATGATGCAGCCCTGACGACTGATAGCCAGGTCAAGATATACACTGACGGTAAAGACAAATTTACCGACTTGATTTCTGCTATCAAAGGTGCACGTGACCACATACATCTTGAGTACTACATCTGGAGAAATGACGTGCTCAGCCATGAAATGCGGGACGCGCTCACCGAACGAGCACACGCAGGGGTGGAAGTCAGGCTCCTATGCGATGGGCTTGGTTGCGCCCGTCTGCCGAGGAACTTTTTTGATGGACTTAAGAAAAGTGGAGGAGAAGTTGCTTTCTTCTTCCCAGCCCTCATACGTTTTTTGAATTTGAGAGCTAATTTCAGGAATCACAGGAAAATTGCAATCATTGACGGAAAGACAGGCTTTGTCGGGGGATTCAATATCGGTGATGAGTACCTCGGGAAGGTCAAAAAATGGGGGTACTGGCGAGATGCTGCGGTGCGGATTGAAGGCGCCGGAGTTCTGGCGTGCCAACTCCGCTTTTTCCTCGACTGGAATTACGCGGCCAAAGAGCAGAGGATTGACTATGAGGAGCGTTACTTCCCGTCTATCCCCATGTCTTCCGGAGTACCAGTCCTGAATACTTCGGACAGCCTTTTGCCTTCGGGAGTGCCCATTCAGATCGTCTCGGGGGGGCCGGATACGTACTGGAATCCTGTAAAAGAGTCTTATTTGAAGATGATCACCGCTGCCGAAGAGACGATCTATCTCCAGACGCCATATTTCATCCCTGATGAGAGTGTCACGGATGCGCTCCGGATTGCGGCACTCTCTGGTCTTGATGTCCGGATCATGTTTCCGAACAGACCGGATCATCCGTTCGTCTATTGGGCAACGTATTCCTACATAGGGCAGCTTCTCGACTCTGGGGTAAGGACATACACCTATGATAATGGGTTTCTTCATGCAAAAACGATTGTGGTAGATGAGATAGCAGCATCTGTTGGAAGCGCAAATTGGGATGTGCGAAGCTTTCGTCTTAACTTTGAGACGAACGCAATTATGTATGATGAAACCATCGCACGATCGTTAAAGGATGCTTTCATCAAAGATCTTGACGTATGCAGTGAAGTTACCGCCGAGCGTTACACGAATCGTTCGGTAAAAATCAAATTTAAAGAATCAATTTCACGCCTGTTTTCAGCTATGCTTTAAAAGCAGGCGGATTTTTATCTATACAGGGGTGTCGCCAACCAGTTCGCCTCTTTACATCTATTCGGAATCTGGTGAGAGGGGCGAATGTAGTGCCGCTAAAAGCATTGGGGTTGCCGTTTCTTACACGCACGACGTGCCCTTACCGTTCACGGGTGATGGAATGGACATCTCCTACAACACGTCGCGTGCGGCAAAGGCAAAGGCATGAAGAGCGGAAAACTAGTTGGGTTAGCCCTTCTCCGCGTGGAACTGAATAAAAGGCCCGTAACTATCATACGCAAACCCTTTGAATCCTGTCTGTGAGAGGTAATTTCCAAGTTCTTCCACATCGAAAATATGTCGTAAAGTAAATATGAGAGGAAATCGACCGAGCCTCACGGCCGCAGCCGTCGCTGCCACCAGAGCACTAGAGTCTGAGAGACCACCAGACGAAAGGATTTGTTATGATCCCTTTGCTCGTCTCTTTGTTAGCCTGCGTTTTTGGACGTTTTGGTTTAGGTTCGCTGAATTTTTCTTCGAATTCGGTCACGCCGAAAAGCGAGGTCCCGCGTCAATGGGCTTTGTAGTCGTCCGTGAGCGGTATATTGACGATTATCTGCAATCGTGCATCGACGGTGGGCTTGAGCAGTTAGTCATCCTCGGGGCTGGATATGATTCCAGAGCTTACCGGTTCGAGGGGCTCAAAAAGGTGAAAGTCTTTGAAGTTGATCATCCGGCGACCCAACGAGTAAAGGTAGCGAGGCTTAAAGAGGCGCTCGGGGCACTCCCGGAAAACGTCGTCTTCGTGCCGATTGATTTCGCCAAGGAAACACTCGAGAGACGGCTGTACGAGTGTGGCTACGGTAACCGACTGAAAACTCTGTTTATCTGGCAAGGCGTCACAGAGTACCTCACGCCTGAAGCTGTAGATAACATCTTGGCATTTGTCGCACACCACTCTGCCAACGGCAGTTCCATCATCTTCGACTACATGTATGCACCGCACGGTGAGGTGCTAATGCGCAGGCTTCGCCGTATCACCGGTGAGGAGCGGATCTTCGGAATTGAAAAGAGGACGATTGAAGCATTCCTCGGCCAGTGCGGGTTTTATCAAGTGAAGAACGTTACTAGTGAGTTCTTGAAGAAGATCTACTTCACTGGGGCGAACAAGAGGAGAGAGGTCGCCTCGGGGTATGGAATTGTCTCTGCAATAGTCAGGCCACACGAAGAAGAACAGCTGTTTATTGCCATGATGCTCGGTGTATAAAATTGACAGTTTGAACAAAGTGTAAGTAGACTTCAACAGTAACTGAAATCCGCATTCTTGTAGTGCTTTTACTGTTAATATTTAGATTCCTGAATGTTGCAAGGGCTTATGGAATATGCCCGTGAGCATAACGGGGGGGCAGATGAACCTTTATTCACGTTAACCCGTCGGCAGGTGTATAACATCGTTCATCGATATGGGCGGACGATCGGGAAGGAGATACAACCACGTACGTGACGCCACAGTTTTGGTATAAACTGCGTATGATTGGCAATTTAGTTCGCGTCGTTGAAAGCGTGCCAATAAGTAAAATAAACAAATTTTTAGGGAGATAATTTAAACTATTAGTAATCACAACAATTATGCCATCTTAGAAGCCGCATTTCGATATCTAGGTGGTCAGCTCACGATACGGAGGAGATCAATCAAATCATAAAACAGCAAGATTCGCTCAATTGATGGTGTCGAGGATTTGACCGAGATGATCGTCACGGAGCGAGTTAGGGGGAGGACTATGTCCTCCCTAGTGCAGTGGGGGGGGAGAGATGGCCTTTCTAAGCCTGAGTGAAATCGTAAAGAAGCCTGTGATTGACATTCACGGGAAAAAGGTGGGAAAGCTTACAGACGTGATCGTGTCGGCAGAGACACCATATCCAAAAGTGAAGGCCCTTACCGTGAGAACATCTGATAA
The DNA here is from genome assembly GCA_964472955.1 of uncultured Methanomicrobia archaeon. GTDB lineage: Archaea > Halobacteriota > Bog-38 > Methanoflorentales > Methanoflorentaceae > DASPRZ01. The sequence goes on from CAYYMO010000102.1 coordinate 4,884, forward strand.
ACACACGCTTAACGTTCCGTGGACACAGGTGGAAGGCTTAGGGCGGCAGATCCCTCTCAAAGTCGGACGTGACGAGATACAGTCGTACGACGTGCAGGAGAACGACGTGCACCTGGTCGAAGATGTCCTTGATATGCAAGTCATCGACGTGCAGGGAAAGAAAATACGACGCGTCAATGACCTACAGCTCTCCGCCACCAACGGCTCTTATCAACTCATCAGCGTCGACATCGGCGTCCGTGGGATGTTGCGGCGGCTCGGATTGGAAAAAGTCGCTGACAGGGCGCGGATTCGCGTCGAAGGGAATTACATCAGCTGGGACGCCGTTGATACCATACACAGCGGGCCCTTAGCCATGCAGCTGAAAGTCCCAAAGTACAAAATAACCAAGTTTCACCCCGCCGACATCGCGGACATCCTCGAACAAATCAGCGTAAAAGAAGGGTTGAACCTTATCTACTCGCTCGATGAAGAGGCCGCTGCAGATACGTTGCAAGAAACTAGTCCGGAGCGGCAGGTCTCGCTCATAGAAGGGATGGAGACCGAGCGTGCGGCCAAGATTCTTGAAGAGATGTCACCGGATGACGCCGCGGACTTGCTCGGGGATCTCCCCGAGGACCGTGCCGAAGCCATCCTCGACCTCATGGAACCGGATGAGTCGGAGGACATACGAAAGCTCCTCGAATACCCGAAGGACTTGGCCGGTGGCATCATGACAAATGAGTTCGTCGCGGTTCACGCAGACTTCACCGCGCAACAGTCTATCGAGGAGATCCGCAACGCCGCAGCAGATGTGGAGACCATTTACTACATCTATGTCATCGCGAAGGACGGTACGCTTGTGGGGGTGATCTCACTGCGCAATCTCTTGCTCGCGCGCCCTGATGATAAGCTCTCTGAGTTTATGCACTCCGATATCATTGCAGTTCAGGTGACGGATAACCAGCGAGACGTGGCAAAGAAAATCGCCAAATACAACCTACTCGCACTTCCCGTCGTGGACGAAGAGAAAAAACTGAAGGGCATCGTCACCGTTGACGACGTGCTTGACATCGTTTTACCGACGGCGTGGAAGAAACGGATTCCCAAGGCGTTTGGTTGAAGGGAGGGTCACGTCACGGATTACCAGAGCATCACTCGGCACTTCAGGAGTCCTTGGTTCGTCAGGCTCGTTCTGTTCCTGTCCATCATGGGGCCTGGGATTATTACCGCCAGCGCCGACAACGATGCGGGTGGCATCACCACCTACTCTCTTGCCGGCTCGCAATTCGGCTACGTCATGCTCTGGACGCTCATCCCTATGACGGTCTCACTCGCCGTTGTGCAAGAGATGGGCGTACGGATGGGAATCGTTTCGGGCAAGGGACTCGCTGCCTTAATACGTGAGAAGACAGGCCTCAAATTGGTCTTCTTTATCATGGTTTTACTGGTGGCGGTGAATTTCGGCAACACACTCGCCGAGTTCTCCGGCATCGCGGTGAGCGCCTCTATTTTTGGCGTACCCCCGTACGCGTCGCTGCCGCTCGCCGCCCTCTTCGTGTGGGTGATAATCGTTCACGGGAACTATAAAAGCGTCGAAAAAGTCTTCTTGGTCGGATCGGCGCTCTATTTCACGTATATTATTTCAGGATTTCTGGCACATCCTGATTGGAAAATCGCTGCTGTAAATACGTTCATACCAAACATTACGCTTGATGCTGCCTACGTCACCATGCTCGTCGGATTGGTGGGGACGACGATCTCGCCATGGATGCAGTTTTACATCCAGGCGTCAGTGGTCGAAAAGCGGATTCCGCTCAAGAACCTCTTCGACTCACGGCTTGACGCCATTAACGGTTCGATCGCGTGCAATGTCGTGTCATTCTTTATTATCGTAGCCTGTGCGGCAACCATCTTCGCACACGGGATTCCCGTGAACAATGTCGCTGACATATCCGGCGCCCTTGCCCCGCTGGCAGGACACTACGCGTCTTTACTGTTTGCCTTTGGCTTTCTTAACGCCTCACTTTTTGCAGCGAGCGTTTTGCCTCTCTCGACGGCATATTCCTTCTGTGAAGGAATCGGCCTTGAGTCCGGCGTCTCTAAGACATTCCGAGAAGCCCCGGTATTTTACGGACTTTTTACAGCAACAATAGTGCTGGCAGCGTTCTTCATCTCGCTTCCGAACGTGCCCCTTCTTTCCATCCTCTATTTGTCGCAAGTGGGCAATGGAATACTGCTCCCATTCATCCTGATCTACATGCTCGTCATAGCGAACGACAAAAAGATCATGGGCGAGTACGCTAACACGAGGACGTACAACTATGTCGCGTGGGCGACGGTTGTCATCATGATCGGATTGAGCATCTCGCTCATATTCTTGGGATCTCACTAATACACGCGTCTCGAGACGATACGTAGCTCACTTTGTGCGCTTGTTCTCGTTCCATTTTTGCGATGTGTACGTCACGGCTCTTTATCACTGCCGGTCTTTCTTCTTAGTCGTGCAGTCGCTCCTCGGACTGCTCGTTCCGGAATGTGTTGTGGCACTTTGGTGCGGTCAATTCCACATTTATTTTGACACAAATCGACAAAACCCAAATAATAGATGTATATAGTTCGACTTGTATCCATTAATTTTGAATTTGAATACGACGCAAGTCTATCTGCAGTTTAATGACCGAGACCTTAAAGAAGGACATAATACGATATCATTCTAACATAAGAGAGAACATCGCAAGAGGGGCCGCACATTATCATTAAGCACAACTTTAAACCGCATTTAACGGTAATAAATGGGATTAATTTTATAAAAATGCGCATTGTTACGTCTTTTAAAAAATAATAGTTGATTGCTCTATACTACGAGTGCCATCAACAATGTGGTGAATTCCTATGAGAAGAAATGTTCTATCATTATTTTTGACGCTCCTCATTCTAATTTCGGTAGGGGGAGCCGTCAGTATCGTCGGTGCGGCTTCGCACGTGGCTCCAGGGCAAATATCACAAACAACTATGGCTACCACACCGCAGCTTTCGTCAACAGCACTCACTGCATCAACCCCAGATACGAGTGTAGCCGTTGGATCTGCGATCACTATTTACGGGAAACTGACTTTCCACGCCCTTCCTGTGACAGGACAGCCTGTCATTCTCTACCAGTCCACTGACAACGCCACTGACAACGCACGCTGGACGGCTGTCAACGTAACGATGACAACTGAAAACGGTAATTACGCATTCGCCCGCACAGAACAGGAACAGGGAACCTACTATTACAAGACGGTATTCCCAGGTGGTTACCCATATGACCCGGCAGTGAGCGAAGTGTTAATTGTCCATGTCGGCCTCCTCCTGTAGCTGGCAACAACAAATACTCATACATTATGTGCGACGTGAGGTCATCGCCTCTTCTTTCCCTGTCCGCCACCTGGAAAGCCCCATCGCTACTACTTCTGTCTGATCTGAGATGTCTGATAAAAATAAAAATAAAAAAACATTGGTCGCGGTCCTTGCAAGCCACGATAGCGCTGAAAAAAATAATCAGCTCTCTACCGCTTTTGAAAAGTTATACGACCACAACGCTGATCAATTAGCAAAATTTCATTTCGTATTCACTGGGGGCACATTTAGGCGTTTAATATTAGCTGAAAATGTAAATGATTCTTATGGAAACAAGTTGAGGCCTATTAGCGAGGACGTGAAAAATCACTTACTAGAACAGTGTGGAGTAACAGTCCTACCTGATCGAACGCAATGTGGCGTGACGATTTTGGCCAATTTAATTGTACAACGTCAATGTAGTATTATATGGCCATTTTTAAGTCCAAATACACCTCACTGGCTTACGCCTGACTATCTCGCATTAATGCGGCTGTGTGATTTATGGTATGCGAAAAGGCTAATGAATGTAGCGTCTGTACTAGAGTGGTTCAAATATGAAGCACCAAGAGATGAGAAGAGAAACCCTCAAATTGTGAATCCCCTGACACTAAAGCTTGGTTCTGCTGAGAAGTCCGTCGATTGGCCTAAAGCCGATGAGATACATCTTGAATCTGGATTAAAGTATTATCAGTTAAGGCTACCCTACGGCAATGAACGCTGTCACGGGGAAATCTATGAATTAGGACAAAGGACAATAGCACTGGTCGCTCACGACGATATGAAAAAACGTATTGTGGATTATGCAATTCAATATGAGGACGAATTATGCAATTTTAGCCGCATTTTGGCAACGGGGCACACAGGACAAGAAGTAAAAAATGCATGTAGAAATATACGAGAGAATGAATTACTTAGGAGTTATTTATCGGGGCCG
>CAYYMO010000103.1:0-3284 GCA_964472955.1 uncultured Methanomicrobia archaeon
AAGTGATAAAATTATTATACCGTTTAAACTAGAAGTGAGCAGTATGACGAAACCAGCTACACCTATACCAATTTGCGTAGACTGTAAACATATAAGAGGATGCACCGAAGATGCAGGCTTACTGTGTGATGCCTTCCCAGATGGTATACCAGACGAAATACTTCTCTGCAAGTTTGACCACCACAAGCCCTATCGCGGTGACCACGGCATTCAGTTTGAACCAATTAACTGAATCATGCTGAGATTATGAGAGCCTACTTTTTGTCCTCGTTTTATTACAATAAATTCAACGCAAAAACGGCAGTAGGAAATAATTCAATCAGTTAGTGATGTGCAAGTAGACAGCCACCATGGCAGCTTCAGCATACCCGGCCACGCCAAGTCGAAGGGATGGGTTTAATCGATTGCCTAGCCCTCAGTACTTCTTGGTCGCCCTCACAGAGAATTAGTCGATAACACCTAACTTGCACTCTTAAAAGCAGCACGTTGTGCGAATACGTTTCACTATACTCTGACGATATCAAACTATGCGCTTTACACGTTATCTAAGTTATAATTTATAGCGGATATAAAACAGGAGATAAAATAACTGCTTAAACCTTATACGCATAGCAAGAGCTACTCCCTCCTTTTCTTAGCCTTTTTTTTGCCGCTCTTACCTTTCGTTTTCCTCCTCACCTGAGCTTGGGCTGAAGGATGCTTGGTAGTCTTTTCGACCACCTCTACAAATGACGTTTTTCGCTCACCTGCTTCAAACTCGGCGAGGCGTGACCTTGCTTTCGGTTTTTGCTTAGATTCCCCCTCGGTAATATTCTCGAGAGCTTGAGTTGCTGGCTTTGGAATCTTTGGCGGTACTTTTTCCGTCTTTACCCTCAGACCTCTTTTCTGTTCAGGTCGTTCTCTGGGTACAAAGATGTACATTGAAACGATGATGAGCGTAAATATAATTATTATGCCCGCTGCAGTAGGATCAAAGCTTTGGATCACTAAGAGAAATAAGAGGGTAACGATAAGCGGTACTCCCGCAAATATAGCCAGATAAAAAATGGCAGGCTTTGACTTCGTAAAATTCAGATTGTCGACTATGAAACCTTTTCCTGTAATTTCCTCCTGCGACATGTTCCTCCAAGAATCCTACAGTTACGTTTCTTCTTCCCCACTAAAATATATTTATCACAAACTTAGTTATCAAACTAACTAATAATTTTCAAAAATTACTTCTACTTATGGTGCTGAGATACACTGATAGATACTTCATATTACTTATTGATAACTGGCCTATGCTTACAAACTTACAGGTAGTTTAGTCACACTTTCTTCGTTCGTACACGACTGCGTCAGCCAAATATTAAATGCGTTGTGTCTAAGTATCTCTAACGTTTGACACCTTTGTAAGTTCCTTGGGATAATACACCTTACCCTGTCGGATGCTTTCTCCTGCAACAAGAGTTTCACGAGAATGTGACTTCAGATACGCTCTAAACATTACATTACATGCATTGATGAGTGGCACAGCATACGAAAAATCAGCGTATATATAGTATATGCGAAGCCACTTAGATATAATTAAAGAGCTTAGGAGGGATCACGAAAATCGGTTTAGATCGAATTTCTTACACATTTAACTATTTATTCTCGGATCTCTGTAAATTGCTCGGCTCTCGATTTCCATTGATCAAGTTTTTCGTATCATTATTCGTTCACCTAAATCTATCGCATTAACGATTCGGTTGGCGATGTTGGTCCCTTTAGTAACTTTAATTTCTCCGCCCCGCCCCATCGTAGCTGTAAACAAATATTCATTGTCTATCAATACGTCTACAATATCGCCGGCCGAAGCATCGGAAGTAATCACCACGTGCTTGTCAGTAAACTCGACGTCTGCGAGAGAAGATGTAAGTTTCGAAGTTTCCACCCCACGCTCACGCTCCTTCTTCGGCTTTGCAGCTATCGGTTCGATGTCAAGGTCAATGCCAAGTGCCTCTTCAATCTTCTCAATCGTTTTACCGCCTTTACCGATAACATGTGAGATATCCCTGTCACTCACGTAAACCTTAGCTCTATTGTCGGAGAGCATCTCCACGCGAAGCACGTCTTTTGCATATTTACCGACTTCTCGCTCGATCTCCTTCGCTGCAAACTTCCATACGCGCTTAATTTCAGGCTTTTTAGCTTTTCTCACCGGCATGACCACTATTTGCCTGCTGAAAAGGTAAATCTCGTACTCAAGTTTTTCAGTTTCGAAGTTACTCACCTCGATAACTGGCCGAGCGAGATCAGCTTCGGTCATACCCGCGGGCACCTTAACCACAAAATTGACGTTGTAGACTGTTTCAATCTGTCCCTTTTCGATGAAGATGACGGTATCCACAATTTGTGGTATTACTCCAAACTCAACCCGACCAATGAGTCGCTGCAGTGCGTCAATAGCGCGAGAGGTGTGAACTACGCCTACCATGCCAACTCCTGCAAGCCGCATGTCGGCAAATATCTCAAAGTCATGGGTCTTTCGTACTTCATCGTATATCGTATAATCGGGCCTCACTAAAAGCAGTATATCGGACGTTTTCGCCATGTCACCTTCGAGAGCGGTATACTGAGTGATCTCGTCGGGGACTTGTAGGTCCCTTGGACTTTCCATAGTCTTTACTATATAGCCACGACTGAGCAAAAATTCTGCAACACCTTGCGCGAGTGTCGATTTTCCAGATCCCGGGGGCCCTGCAATCATAATTCCTTTTGAGGGGCCGACCAATCGGCTCTTTAATTCTTCTGCGAATCTGTACTCATCAAGGCTGACAGTTGCGATGGGCCGAACTACGGTTATTTCGATTCCGTCAGAAAACGGCGGGCGGGCGATAGCCACCCGAAGAGGGCCGAGTTGAACTACAGTAGCTCCACGCCTTTCCAGTTCAATAAATCCATCTATCCGTGATTTCGCCCTCTCAATAATCTCAGTCGCTATATCGCGCATCTCTTTTTCGCTCATGGGTGTGTCGCGAATCTTGACCAGATGAAGTGCTTCAATTGATCCACGCTTCGCCATTGGCGGCACGTTCTCTTTGAGGTGTACGGACATCGTGTCGGGTGTAAAGAATCCATCGAGCAAGAGAGGAGTTACCTCCTCCTTCTCAGGCCTGAGATACATTACATCAATGCCTTTCGCTCGAGCGACCTCGGACTGCACGACATCACTTGTGATGAATGTCGCTTCGTTGTCGACAGCGAGCTTCCTGATCATTGCATCGATTTCGCCGACACCCGCAAGCCTCACCTGCTCAAGA
>CAYYMO010000104.1:0-2526 GCA_964472955.1 uncultured Methanomicrobia archaeon
TAAGCAATTTTCGCCAGTGCTTGCTTTTTCAACGAGATATTCAGAACATAAAGTATAAGTTATAAACGGACTACAACTAGTCGCAATTTCATTGATTATCTAATTATGGGTAGTAGTTGACAATGAACGAAGCCATTGTAATAGAAGACTTACGTAGGACTTACGGTCCATTCGTCGCTCTCAATGATCTTAACCTTGAAGTTGAACCAGGCATTTGTGTCGGATATCTCGGCCCGAATGGAGCTGGCAAGACAACAACAATAAAAATTCTGACAAACCTGTTAAAGGCTACGAGTGGGAAGGCCTATCTGAACGGCTCAAACGTAGTTGAAGATCCTAAGCGCGCACTTGAATCCGTCGGGGCAGTGGTGGAGACTCCTGAATTCTATCCACAACTTACCCCTAATGAATGCTTAGCATACATAGGCCACATCAGAGGCATGAGTACGTCGGCCATACAAGAGCGCTCGCAAGAAGTACTTGAAGAGGTAAAGCTCCCAGACTGGGCGGATCAACGAACAGGCAAATTTTCAAAAGGAATGAAGCAGCGGTTAGCGATCGCGCAGGCACTTCTCCACGAACCCAACATTTTAATACTTGATGAGCCGACAACCGGACTCGATCCTCGGGGGATGTTTGAAGTGAGGGAGATTGTAAAGCAGCTGAAGGCGACCGACATAACTATCCTCATGAGTTCGCACCTTCTCAATGAGGTCCAGGAAGTGTGCGATAAAGTCGCAGTCATTGACAAGGGCAATCTGCTTGCATATGATACTGTCGCTAATCTGTCTGTCATGAAAGAAAATAGCGTTTCAGTTATGACGTTAGACCCTATAAAGCCGGACCAATTCAGAGCGCTAAAGACTTTACATAACGTAACAACGGTGAAAAGAGTTGAAACGTTGGAGCTTGTGTTGGCCTTTAAAGGAGGGGCTAAGGAACAAGCGCAGCTTCTTGAAGACGTTATCACAACCGGTGTAGAAGTGGTATCGTATAAACCGGCGCAGTCCGTAATGGAAGAGATCTATTTACGGCTTATACCGGAAGAGGAGGCAGTGTAATGGCGCCTGGAGACGTCAATCAGGTGGGAACGGTTGTCAAATATGAGCTCTTAAAGTACTTGAGGAGTAGACGGCTGTTCATATTACTTATTTTAATTGTTCTTATTAATTCGCTCTTCTTAGTAATACCGCCAGCAACAGGGTCGGAATACCCAAAGGATCCTACAGCGTTCACGCAGAACATGCTCGGATTCGTCAACCTTTTGATAATCATTTCAGCAACATTCTTTGGCGCTGATGCAATTGTCTCAGAGTTTGAGCAAAAAACAGGGTTTTTTCTCTTCCCGAATCCGATAAAGAGGCATATAATAATTACTGGAAAGTTCATCGGGAGCGCTTTAGTCTCCTTTGGAGGGCTCGCGCTCTATTATGCTATAATAGTAATATCGGTGCGATTTATAGACGGCAAGGTCGCAGCAAACGTAGGACTCTCATTTTTATATGCCTGCCTCTATCTCTTAGCGGTAGTAGCACTCGCATACTTGTTCAGTGCAATTATGAAAAGCTCAGTCACGTCACTCGTGCTCACGTTCTTTATGCTCTTTATGATATTGCCTATTGTCGACGCTGTTGGAACGATAGCGAAATTTAAACCGTGGTTCTCGATAACGTTTGCGAGTGGTATCATAACAAATATATTGAAACAGCCTTATCCAAAAGATGCAGTACAAAACATACCGATACTCAGTAATGCTACACAAACAACAGCCCCTACATCCATTAGCATCGCACAGTATTATCCCGCCATCAACCTAAGTATTGCCGTAATGGTCGCGTACCTTGTCGCAGCTTTTATATTAAGTTTGATCATAGCGAGAATGAGGCAGATGTAAGGACAATGAGGTGCTACAAAGATGTCAAAAAAGTACGTCGTGCAAAGCAAAAAGGGAATAGATGTACGAGAGTACCGTTGTAAGCCGAGAAACGCTTTGGCCTCCGTTATAAGCGAGGCTGATCTTGCAGACGGAGTCGTATTGAAAACGGAAGATGGCAGGTATGTTGTGGTATCACAAAATGTGGCGACTATTTACGACAAATATGATGATCTGCCCAGCAACGTAAAACAGCAAAAGCTCGAGACCGAGCTTTAATTCAACGCTCCACTTTCGTGTATAAGAGTCATCATCTGAACTTTTGGGTACTTCTAATAAAACAGGCGACGTTGATCAAACGGCGCAACGTCACCGCCCCCTTTAGTTATTCCGAGGAGGTTCATTAGCATAAGGGCATTACGCGGAGCTTTTCCGAGAGGGTGATTGTTGAAATAGACCCATATGCGCTTTGCATCAAACTCAGTTTCGATCTTCCTGATTTTATCGCTCCATGACTCAAGTTCATCCTTAGTATACTCGTAGTCATAACGAGCTGACATAGATTGTGAATCCTCGCTTCCGTGTTTCTTAAACCACTCTTCATAGTTTCTTCCGTGCAGTCTTACGTAGACAACATCATTTCGTGTGCCGCC
>CAYYMO010000105.1:0-3923 GCA_964472955.1 uncultured Methanomicrobia archaeon
GGTAAAATTAAGAATATCTATTCAATAAGCCTTTCCTTTTACTGTGCGTGAATGTAAGCATATCGGGCAATATAAATTGAAAATGCTTTTTTATGCATATAAATTGAAAATGCTTTTTTATGCAATTACTAACCAACCTTCTCCTCTGAGTGCAGAAGATGCGCACGACAATCAAAGGCCACATGTATTGGAATGCATGTCAACACGGATAGCATTTTCCACAAGCTCTTCCGCGGCTCCTGCAGCTCGTTAACGTTACCTCATCAGCATTTAGCGTGCAACAAATGCCGCTCAGAGCGACTACTTACCGCAATAATGGCTAAAGGTGATGGAGCCAAATATGGACGACCCCAATTTTTAGGATGTGGCCCTCACTCTTATCGGATGCGGTCTTAGTTCCTAACATCGATAGCCCCAAGAAATGAGTGACCACCCACGCTTAATCGACGGACTAGTGCACAGCTCTTATGAAAGAGATACGGTAAGCCGTCTGTAAGAAATCAGGAATCAGAAGGAAACAATAGCCTCCGAAGCGACCTCCTCTTTGCTATGTTGATATTAGTGCGTTCGGAGTATAAAAAGCAACACGCCCCAATTCGACTTGACTCTTCTTATTCCTCTCGATCCTACCTCACGCGAATGTGCTAACAAGTGGGCCTCATCGCTCAAATATTACACAACGTGAAGACTCGTTAGAATAATGTCGATTGCTTTGATCCCTATAAATGGAATTATTAAGCCTCCTACACCGTATATCGCAATGTTTCTCAAGAGGATCGTGGAAGCGCTGTTCGGCTTGTATTTCACTCCTCGCATGGCCAGCGGGATGAGCGCGGGAATGATAATGGCGTTAAATATAACGGCCGAGAGAATCGCGCTGGTGGGTGAGGATAATGCCATGATGTTGAGCTTATTTACCTGAGGAATTGACGCAGCGAAGACAGCAGGAATAATGGCAAAGTACTTTGCCACATCATTGACGATGCTAAACGTCGTGATGGCACCGCGGGTCATAAGCAGTTGTTTCCCGATCGATACGACCTGTATCAGCTTTGCGGGATCGCTGTCGAGGTCAACCATGTTCGCCGCCTCCTTCGCCGCCTGCGTCCCGCTGTTCATGGCCAGTCCGACGTCGGCTTGTGCCAAAGCAGGAGCGTCGTTCGTGCCGTCTCCGGTCATGGCGACAAGCTTGCCGTCCCTTTGCTCCTGTGCGACGATGTTTATCTTATCCTCCGGCTTGCTCTCTGGGACATAATCGTCAACGCCTGCCTCTGAAGCGATCGTCGCAGCGGTGAGTCGATTATCTCCGGTGACCATCACCGTCTTAATCCCCATGCTCCTCAACTCCTGCAATCTGTCTCGCATGCCGGGTTTAACCGTATCCTTCAAATGTATAACACAGATGGGCTCGTGATCAATCGACACAACGAGCGGAGTTGCTCCCTTGCGCGAGATCCCTTCAATGATCTCCTTAAACCCTTTTGGGGTGTAATTGACATACGTTGACATTGCATCAAACGCTCCCTTGCGAATCTCTGAGCCATCGGCCAAATCAACACCACTCATCTTGGTGTCTGCAGAGAAGTCGATCACATCTTTGATCGGAGGGTCGACTAAATCAGGCATGAGCTTCTTTGCGAGGTTCACAATTGAACGACCCTCGGGGGTTTCATCGCGCACAGATGAGAGAAAGGCCGCTTTTGTAGCATCTACGTTTGTTTTGTCTCCAAGCGGAATGAACTCTTCCGCGAGTCGGTTACCGATTGTGATCGTGCCCGTTTTGTCAAGGATGAGAGTGTTAACATCACCTGCAGCCTCGACGGATTTTCCGGACTTAGCGATGACGTTGAACCGCGTTACCCTGTCCATTCCTGCGATTCCGATCGCGGAGAGCAACCCACCAATGGTCGTGGGGATGAGACAGACGAGAAGCGCGATAAGTTCGGTAGCGTTCACAAATACGCTTGAGTTGCTCGCGAGTGCGTTCAACGTGACGATGACAAGAAGGAATATCCACGTCAGGCCGGCCAGGACCATCGTGAGCGCTATTTCGTTGGGGGTCTTTTGTCGTGAAGCCCCCTCGACGAGCGCGATCATCTTATCAAGAAATGACTCTCCGGGATTTGCAGTAATTCGGATAATGAGTTCATCGCTCAAAAGCGTCGTGCCACCGGTCACTGAGTTAAAATCTCCTCCGCTCTCTCTTATGACGGGCGCGGACTCCCCTGTAATGGCGGATTCGTCCACGGCCCCTCGTCCCTTTATCACTTCTCCGTCATTGGGAATAATTTCTCCAGCGCTGACTTTGACGATATCCCCTTTCACGAGATCGTGCCCATTCACCTCAACGATACGACCATCCACGACTTTTTTTGCGATGATCTCTTTTTTCGTCTTTTTGAGATTCTCTGCTTGGGCTTTGCCTCGCCCTTCAGCAATCGCTTCAGAAAAGGTCGAAAAGAGCACCGTTATCAGAAGGACAGCTGAAATCTCGCCGATGAAAACGGTCTGTCCGCCACCTATCGCCGCGGAGATCGACAGTATAAGCGTGTAGACAAACCCGACTTCTACGACAAACATCACAGGGTTTGCGATAAGCAGCCGCGGGTCAAGCTTTCTAACCGCCCCCTTCAACGCGTCTATGAGCATTGCCGTGCTGAACCACTTTTGTTCAGCCAATGGTAACCCCCCTCATAGCAGCGCCTCCCCCAACGGCCCCAGCACGAGCACGGGGAAAAATGTGAGCGCGCCGAGGATCACGATAACTCCAATTAGGATGAGACCAAAAACCCACGTATCGGTCCGGAACGTGCCAACATCGTAGGGCGTAACCTTCTTGTGCATTATAGAGTTCGAAACGAGGAGCATGAGCGGGAAGACGATGTAGCGTCCAAGGAGCATGGTAACCCCCAACGTATAGTTTAGAAACGGGGTGTTTGCCTGCAAACCAGCAAACGCCGATCCGTTGTTGGCAGCGGCTGAGGCGTAAGCATATAACATCTCAGTAAAGCCGTGAAACCCTGGATTGCCGAAGGAACTGCTTGCGAAGGCGATTCCTGCTGCGGCACCACCGAGTATTAGGATGGGATGGACGAGAAATGCGAGCAACGTATACTTAACCTCTTTCGATTCGATCTTTCGACCGAGGTATTGCGGAGTGCGTCCAACCATGAGACCTGCGATAAATACAGCGAGTATTACGTAAATAAGGATGCTTAAGAGGCCAGACCCCTCGCCAGCAAAGGGCGAGTTAAGCATGAGCAAGCTCAGTGGGACAAGTCCGCCAAGAGCCGTATAACTGTCCAACATGCTATTCACTGATCCCGTTCCAGTCGAAGTCGTCGTCACAGTGAATAGCACGGATCCCACGGTGCCAAACCGAACCTCTTTTCCTTCGAGGTTTCCATTCGATTGGTTTACTGCAAGAGGAAGCGCGTGGTTTGAAGCCTCTGCAATGGATCCTATGCTGAACATGACGATAAATATCGTTAACATAGATCCGATGAGGATCCACCCTTCTCTCTTATTCCCCGCGAGAACGCCGAACGCGTAGAGTAATGCGATCGGCAGGAGCAGCATGGCACCTATCTCTATGGCGTCGGTTAGCGGAGTGGGATTCTCGTATGGCGTCGCGGAGTTCTGCCCGTAGTATCCACCTCCGTTCGTCCCGAGGTGCTTAATTGATTCGAGCGACGCGACAGGCCCCAGATACAGCGTATCGTTGCCCCCCTCTACCGTTTTGTATGCCACAGGCCCTGCAAGTGTTTGGGGGACTCCCTGCACCACCAAAATAATTGACATTATAAAAGCGAATGGTATGAGCACCCGGGTTAATGAACGCACAAAATCAAAGTAGAAGTTGCCCATGCCCGATATCTCTTTAAACCCGGGCCTTTTGTCCCTGCTCGCGAAGCCTCTGATGA
>CAYYMO010000106.1:0-18079 GCA_964472955.1 uncultured Methanomicrobia archaeon
GGAGGTTACCAGGCGTGAAAGTGGGATTGTTTGCGAAATACATGATGATCCTACTGCCGATACCTCACTTATTTATGAATGTGCGCAGTTGGTTTTAGCGAGAAGTAACCTCGATGTTGGGCTGCATATCCGGACGAGGAGCGAGGTGCCTATAGCGAGTGGGCTTAAAAGTAGCAGCGCCGCAGCGAATGCAACGGTGCTCGCAGCGCTTGATACCCTTGATGTTGCAATAGAGCCCATTGAGGCAGTACGGCTTGGAGTCGCTGCAGCAAGGAAGAGCGGAGTAACAATTACGGGTGCCTTTGATGATGCATGTGCTTCATTTTTCGGCGGGCTTGTGGTTACAGACAATGGAACGGATGAATTATTGGCAAGAACTGAAATTGATTCACAGGTAGTCGTATATGTGCCAAAAGCAAAATCCTATTCAGCTCAAACTAATGTAGCACGATCACGACTCCTTGCACCGTGGATAAAAGTCGCTTTCGACTTAGCACGCAACGGTGAATATGAAAGCGCAATGGTGTTAAATGGGCTGTTATATTGTTCTGCTCTAGGCTTTAGCCCTGAACCAATTTTAATGGCACTGGAAGCTGGCGCAAAAGGAGCCTCTCTTTCAGGAACTGGCCCTTCATATGTTGCGTTAGTTGATAAAAAAAGAGCTAGAGGTGTGGCAGACGTTTGGAGTGTACTCGAAGGTAGCACAATCTTCACCCATACTTCGAATATCGGGGCAAGAATTGAAAAAAATAGTTTTATGAGGTCCTTGTTTACCGAGCAATGAGTTGATAATGTTTAAACAAGGTTTTAATATAGATAAAATTCAACCACTTGAAGGATGATGATAGAAAATGTGCGGAGTGAAATCGCTGTCATTGATAGACAAATCGTCGACCTTGTTGCAAAAAGGACTCGGCTCGCTTCGGAGATCTTAAAGGCGAAAAGGGCTGCGGGGGTAAAGCACATCAACGACGAAAAGCAAAATAAAAATGTGTTAAACCGAGCAGTTGATTTGGCTACGGAGCGAAATATTGATGCGGGTTCCGTTAAAAAAATTTTTGAAATCCTCATCACAATGAATCAGGACATCCAGCATGAACTTAGTGGTGAGGGAAATCTACCCTGACGTACGACTCTGGTTTTGAGAGCGTAAATCTCGGTCTTTGATCCCGTCGCGTGAGATAGCAATGATATATTTAGATAATGGAATTCTAGTCAGTTTTTCGGATGGCATAAACTTCCGGTTTGATCCACAAAGGTATAATGAAGATGATATAAATTTAATTTCACACGGTCATTCAGACCACCTCCCGAGCCGCTGCAAAGGCGGGGAGTTTGTAATGTCTGAAATCACTCAGTCACTTATTGAAATTAGAAAAAAAGTCGCTACAAAAATAATCAGCCATGATCGCGTTCAGTTATTCGACGCCGGTCACGTTGTTGGGTCTCACATGTTTCTAATAGAAGGTGAGAAACGGGTGGTTTGTACTGGAGATTTTTGTACTAGAGAAAAGTTTTTTACAAAGGGAGCTGAGCCAGTAAAAACTGATATCTTAATTATTGAGAGCACGTTTGGACATGAAAAGTACATATTTCCCGACACGAAAAAAGTCGAGTCTGAGGTACTCGATTGCATTGAAGATTGTTTTTCTCGTGGCCAGTCTGTAGCCATTATGGCATATCCCTTCGGAAAAGCACAAGAAATAGCATTTTTACTTAGAGAATACAATCCATATGTAACTAAAGAAATTTATGATATAAATGAGGCCTTAAGCTGCTTCGGATACAAGTTTAAACAAAGACAATTTGAAAGTAGAGAGATTAAAAGATCGGACGATCCATTTGTCCTTGTTACAACATCAAACCGTAAGGCTCAATTCGATACTATGAGCAAATTTAAAAATCGTGAAGTACGAACTATAGCAGTTTCAGGTTGGGCAGTCAATAGGAAATATGGTTATTTTAAGAGGACAGACTATGCTTTCCCACTTTCGGACCACGCCGATTTTAATGATTTGCTGAAATTTGTTGATGGCTGCAATCCAGAATTGGTTTATACTTGTCATGGATTTTCAACGCATTTTGCAGGCAGTATCCGTAAAAATCTTGGCATAGAGGCGATGCCGTTGAAAAAGGGACAATTGTCGCTTAATAGTTTTATAACGCTGTGATTTGCATTTTTCTCCTAGGGGTGTCTGTTAATCCAGAAATTGTTCTTACGTCCACCTAACCTCCCAAATGCAATTCGCGTCATAAAGCTAGAACAAGAATTGACTTAAAAGTATAAACAATCTCTCTTTTAAGGTCTAACAGTTATTATGGGCCGGCTAATACTGAGACTTCTGTCCTGTTCCATCTAGCCGTCGGTAATTTTGCAACTTTTTACACTCGTCTCAGTAGTCTGAATTAAGACGTTATTAAACAAGACGTCTCGGCGCCTTTAGGACGTAATAGTAAAGCCTATATATGAACATAAATGAGATATAAGCGTGGAACAAATACCCGATCCAAATGATAGACAAAAAAAGATAATGGATTATTTGAAGAAAGGCATTATAAAGGGGAAACATTTTTTTAAATCTAAGTCTATAGCCCGGGATCTCGGTTTAAGTCCAAATGAGGTTGGCACAAACATAGGAATGTTAATGGATAAGTGCGACGATATCATTATTGAAAGATGGAGCTACTCTCACGGTACTACGTGGCGAGTTGACAGTAAGGCAAAAAATAAATCGACCTAGCGAGTGTAAAGCAACCTTACTTTGGAGGATTTTTGACCATAATTTTGGTGATTAATAATTACGGACAGTTTGCACATTTGATATTGCGAACTCTCAGGGATCTAGAAGTAAACAGTGAAATGGTTAAAAATACCCTTTCAGTAAATGAGCTGCTCGAAAAGGGGCCCGATGGTCTTATAATGAGCGGCGGTCCTACTATGGACCGCATAGGAAACTGCAAAAAATATGTTCTCGAAGTTGAGTTGCCCATCCTTGGCATTTGTCTTGGCCATCAGCTCATAGCCGAGGCGTATGGCGGCGTTGTATCTAAAGGCACGCTTGGTGGATATGCTGATGTTTACGTCGATGTGCTTGAAGAAGATGATATATTGAAAGGGCTAGGACCCACTATTAAGACTTGGGCATCCCACGCTGACGAAGTAACGTTGGCGCCTTTGGGATTTAAAACGTTAGCTCGATCTGATGTTTGTGATATTGAGGCGATGAAACACCCTTCAAAGTCTATCTACGGTGTGCAATGGCATCCGGAAGTCGCTCATTCGGAAAAAGGAAATGACCTTTTTTTAAACTTCATCGATAAGTGTAACAACCAGTGACCCTCAAGATTCAACGCTGCGAAAATCAATTTTAATTGCGCCAGTAGGACAGCTTCCTATACATGTTGTACAGCCTAAGCAAAAACGTGGGTTTTTAACGACGCATTTGTTCTTGCCATTGATTTTAGCAGTGCCATAAATTTTCGGTCCTTTGGGACAAATCCTCTGGCATTTACCGCTTCCGTTGCATTTCTCTTGATCTATAGTAATTTTTGGCATTTACGCGTATATATACCCTATTGGTGTCATTAGAAGAATAAAAAAGTGTCGAGCTAGCTGCTTATGCTGTTATTTACTTAATTTTATCCTCATCTGTTCGTATGTAACTTACATAGTCTGCATCGGTAAAATAAAGTTCAAGCTCCCGCTGTGCGGCCTCTAACGAATCAGCTGCGTGGACTAGATTTCTCACAGTTTCAAGGCAAAAATCTGCCCGTACACTTCCTGGCAGAGCTTCAACTGGATTCGTGCTTCCGACAAGTTGACGAACCGCGCTAACGGCGTTAAATCCTTCTACCGACAGAGCTACAACGGGACCCGAACTAATGTAATAAACCAAATGTTCGTAAAATGGTTTTTCGCGATGTTCTATATAGTGCTGCTTAGCAGTTTCAAGATCTAAGTTTATGAGTTTCAGAGCTGCAAGAGTAAGCCCTTTCCTTTCTACCCTGGAAATTATTTCACCGATTAATCTCCTCTGAACGCCATCAGGCTTTATCAAGATAAACGTGCGTTCTATACGATCTTCAGACATTGCCGGGCAACCTGTTACAACTTCTTCCTTGCAAGTCTCCCTTGCTCCGTCCAAGCAACTCTTCGTGGGATACGACCTAGCATATGGTTGTTCTCACATTTTGAGGAGCAGAAAAAGTGAATTGTCCCATCACGTTTCACATACATTTTTCCGGTGCCAAGTTCTATAAATCCACCGCAAAATGAACATTTTTTCCGTTCCATTGACTTCACCGAGTCATCAGCTTTTTAGCTTCGTGGGCCGTCTCAAGAAGCATTAAAATATCTCCTATCTGAATGGGCCCTATACAGTTTCTTGTGATAATTCTGCCTTTATTTGATCCTTCAAGGATCCTGCACTTGACTTGCGTTGCCTCGCCGTGCATTCCAGTGTTTCCAACGATCTCAATTACTTCGGCCGGCGTTACTTCTTTATAGTCTACCATGTGTAACTATGCTCCGCGATCGACTTTAATCAACTCTCTCATTCATTGATTGAGTACTAGCTACCTAATAGCTTGGAGCTTCTTTATAAGCTCTTCGATGGCTGCTTTACCTTTTCCTGCATCAACTATTGCTGCGGCGGCAGAACCTACATCGAGCCCTGCGGCGGCTCCAAGGTCATTCTGTTTCTTAATGTATATGTAGGGAATCCCTTGTTCGTCGCAGAGTGGAGGAATATGCGCTACGATCTCTTCAGGCGTTACATCCGTTCCAAGAAATACAAGCAGAGCGATGCCTCTCTCTATAGCTTTTGTAGTTTCGTTCGTGCCCTTTTTTATCTTTCCAGTGTCTCGCGCAGTCTCTAGCGCTTCGAGCGCTGCATTTTCGAGTTCTTCTGGAACGTCAAATTTTACGAATAGTGGTTTAGCCATATGTTAATACCTCTTTCAGGGGTTAGTCTCTGTCGGTCATTTTCGACATACCCTTTCATCATTCATCGATATTGATGAAACTATTTTGCACTCAGTTCCAAATAATAAATTTCGAAACGTCAATCCTAAATTTTGGAACAGATACAGTGTATTTACTTATAAACTTTACACATCAATGTCTTATATGTTTATCTGTTCCAATTAACGTGTTGTTTTTAAATCGGCGGATGATATGCGACGTAATCTTGTATCCAGAGTCGCTAGCTAGTCTTTCTTGTATCATCAGTTGATTAAGTAACACGCTTTTACTTCACTATATCTGAAGTTCCAGGGGGTACGAACTGAACTATGTGATCGATAGTTAGCGCTCGCTTTATGGTTTTTTTGTTAGTTACGCTAGACTTTTCAAACAGCTCTCTTGCGATACGTTTTGATATATCATTTTGATTGTATTTTCCAGGCTCAAGAACTACGAAATATTTAGCGTTCGCTGAAATAGCCTTTACAGGTCCACCTATCACCTTTTCGTCATCGATTCCTACAGCAATCTGCGAAGGAGCTTCTAGGTAATGCCGTTCTCCTCGTATAATGAAAGCCCCCTTAGCTAAATATTCACCCGATTCGGGAGTCTTTGAAACCTGATTGGGATAAACCCAATAGCAATCACCTGAATGTTGTCCTTCTTTCCATACCGTTGAATACGCTACAGCAAACTGAGCGGTTTCTCGTAAGGTCGGCTCTGGGATCTCCTTCCCCTCAGATTTTATGATGACTATCGGTGCGCCGTGTATTTGGGCGTGAAAGACTAGATCTCGCGGCTCCATATATTTTTTTACTATCTCTTCATTTGTATCAGCATCTCTGCCCCCTATCACTAGAAACCCATCTGATGAGACAAACCATCGAAATCTCTCATACCATCGAATTTTTCTCTTCTTTGGATACAACCTTTCTGAATTTCTTTTAACTTGTTTAGATCTGCTTGCGTCACCGATTTTTTTTAACGTGCTTTGCAGAGCTCTCTCGGCCCCCCCTCTTTTTTTGTTGGCGATCTTCGCCTTCTCGTAATAACTCTGGGCATTTTGCGCGACACTATAAGTTATATTGATTTCAAGACTTGTGCCATTGACGTTCATCGTGATTGTGCTTAAGCGCGGGTCAACGTTTGTAACAAAAGAAGTCAGACTGAGTTCATTTGCGATTTCATTCCAACTTTTTTTCTGTCTCGCTGTTCGCACTGCATTAATGAGCCTGTCAATATTAGAGTATTCAGCATAAATTAGCTCTCCTTTTGATTGATAATCCTGTTCCTTTTCTTTGAAACGCTCTATTGCTTTTTTTTGCTGGTTGAATATGCGTGTAAGTTGGTTCTCTTCTTGTTCCTGTGGACTTTGGATTTTTTCCTGTTTGTCTGATTGGAAATACGCATCAAGTGCTTCGTTGAAACTTTCGTAGTAGACCTTATCGTATCTGGCATAAGACCTTAGTTCAAACGGAAGAACATCTATCGCGCCTGACTCGTCAAGCACAATATGCGGTTTCAGGATGCCCGACGCGATGGGATCAAAAACTTCTTTTAACGCTTTGTAAAGAGTTATTATTTGTTCGTCGCTTAGTTCTCTTTTATTTTTTTCAATTCCGGCTCTCAAACATACCTCCTCAGCATACGTTCCGCCCATATTGAATTTGGTGGCAAGGATTCTTACGACGTCGCTTGATAATGGTCTTAGCGCATCTTGGAATTCTTCGAAAGTTATAACGGTAGGATTAAACTGCGATAACGGATACTGGTACGGTAAGCCCCTTAAAACGTGACGGACTTGCGTTTTGGTCGCCCGTAATGGCATAATTACGTTCTTAGCTCCATCGGTCAGTACTATATTTCCTTTTGCAAAAAACTCGGAAATCAAAAAATTGTTGCCATCGCCCCGCTCAAACTTAATTTCAACGATTCTGTCGAAGTTGTGTTGCTCAAATTTAAGGATCCGAGCGCCTTTAAGCTCTTTTCTCAGCAGCATCGGAAAGCTTGGAGGCGTGGTTGGAGCTTGGCTTGGGTTTTGGGTAAGATGTATTCTTCGCCCGGCTTGTAAAAGGAGATCCTTCTTTCCGTCCTGCCCGCGAAGTCTCAACCGGACTTCATCAGCCGAATGTTGGTAGGCTTTTTCCAGTCTTGCACCCTCGAGGGAATTCAGCTCGTTAACAACCACCGCTATATCAACGCTTGTCATTTCATCTTTCATTTCATGGAACAATTATGTAATCAATTTATTAAATGCTTATGAATAAGCAAAGTTCAATCGATAGAATTAAATATTATTTTAAGGTTTTAAAAAACCTCTATTTGATCAGTACGTCGCTTATAATGCTCTTTAATGTTTTCTTCGACACGTGAATCATGAATGTGACTTAATTAAAAGATACCGTGCTGCTACACTAACTGTCAAATTCAAAGATAGACGTATACAACAACGACAAATAAAAGGTATAAATAATCCAATAGTCTAATTGAAGTGGAACTATGGCAAAAACTGAGAAGCCTGAAAAAAAGCCTGAAAAGAAGCAGGAAGACCAAAAGATACTGCAACACGTGCAAGGCATCAAAAAAACTGTAATGGCATCACTTTTCGGTATAGTAGGCGGAATAATATCATACTACTTGAATGTAGCAAATTATGGTATTATCGTAGGGATCCTCATATTGATAATTCTCATTTATGTGCAGAGACAAGCACTACCTGCTATCGGGATTGACGTCAAGGAATTTCGGTCTAGTGACTGGTTCTATTTGGGTTTTATGACTTTTGCGTTTTGGTTCGTCAGTTGGACTATACTCCTTTCTACATGAAATACGCGCTTTCATCTCATCATAGGGGCAACTCATGAGAATTGCAGTGCTTAAAAGAGATCGATGCCAAAGTAAAAAATGCGCCTTAGAGTGCCAACGTTTTTGCCCACCCGTCAGAACAGGTGATGAAACGATTATAATAGGATCCGACGGCAAGCCTATCATCTCAGAAGAACTTTGCGTTGGGTGTGGCATTTGTATAAAGAAATGTCCATTTGGTGCGATCTTCATAGTTGGTCTACCCTCAGAATTAGAAAAGCCAATGCATCGCTTTGGTGTAAACGGATTTGCACTTTATGGGCTTCCGGTCCCACGATCAGGGCGTGTAACTGGAATATTAGGGCCTAACGGAACAGGAAAGACTACGATCGTAAACATTTTATCTGGAACCATCAAGCCAAATCTTGGACAAGAATCTCTAACAGAAAAGGAAGTCCTCGAATACTTTGCAGGAACTGAAATTTGCAGTTACCTCGAAAGAGTTTACGGTAAGAATATAAAAACCTCTATTAAACCGCAGTATATCGACCTTATACCTAAGACTTTTACAGGCAAAGTGAAAGATCTGCTGGAAAGGGTGGATGAGCGCGAACTCATAGAAGATCTTTGCTCAAAGCTCTCACTTGAAAAAGTGATGGGACGGGATGTTGAGAATTTGAGCGGCGGTGAACTGCAAAGGGTCGCTATAGCTGCCAGTATCGCAAAAGATGCTGATTTTTACTTCTTTGATGAAATAACACCTTATCTCGACATCTTTCAGAGAATAAATGTTGCTCAACTAATTAGAGAAGTCTCAACCTACAGTTCAGTTTTAGTTGTTGAACATGACCTTGCAATACTCGACCTGTTAGCGGATGTTGTGTATATAGTATATGGTGAGCCTGGCGCGTACGGCATCATCACCAATCCGAAAGGTGTTCGAGTTGGAATCAATGAATATCTCCAGGGATATTTAAAGGAGGAAAATATTCGGGTACGAAGTGATGCTATAAAATTTGAGATCCATGCCCCTCGACTTGACAAGGAGGAGAGGGTGCTCACAAACATAAGTTATCTCGAAAAAAGTTACGAAGGCTTTAAGTTTCAAACGCAGGGAGGAGAGATAAAAAATGGCGTATTAGGCATCATGGGTGCTAATGGTATAGGTAAGACGACATTCATCAAAATGCTGGCGGGCGTTGTTAAGCCAGATGTGGGAAATGTAACGCTCGCAGTAAAAGTGTCATACAAACCTCAGTATATAAAAGTTTCAGAGGGGGAATTTGAGACGGTTAGCGGTTTGTTAAGATCGATAACAGACGATTACGATTCAAGTTATTATCGAACTGAGATACTTAAGCCCCTGCAACTTGAACATATACTGGACAGATATCTAAAAGATTTAAGTGGGGGAGAGCTCCAAAGGGTAGCCATTGCTGATTGCCTTAGTCGTAAGGTGGATCTTTACATGTTAGACGAACCAAGCGCTCATTTAGATGTCGAGCAAAGGGCACTTGCAACGAGCTTATTGAGGCGGTTTACGGATAATCGAAAAGCAGGCACACTCCTTGTCGATCACGATATCTATATGGTAGATCTTGCCAGTGAGCGGCTTATGGTCTTTAGTGGTGAGCCTGGATCGCATGGCATAGCGGAAGGTCCGTTCGAGATGCGAGAAGGCATGAACCGTTTCTTAAAGGAGATTGGCATAACTTTCAGGCGTGACGAGGATACACACAGGCCGAGAGTCAACAAAATTGGGTCAAAGCTTGATAGGCAGCAGCGAAGCACAGGAGAATATTACTATCCTGAATTGAGCTAATTTGATTTTTTAAATATCGATCTAAATTCTTTGATAAAAAGTCACATTCTATCAGTTGTTGATGAGTCGCGATAATTAGTCTCTTAATGTGTTGTTGCTCCACGTTGCTCTTGTATATGTTAATAGTTTCTCCAAGCACTCTCCGCTCGACGCTACAATGAAAATTGAGTTATACGAGCGTAAACATCTACAAGTTTTTTTAAAAAATATTGAAATAGCAATTTTACTTACAGAGAGTTCCGGTTTCGTCTTCCATCCACTACTGTAATTATTTGGCAGAAAGGACTGCGCTACTTCCGCTACTGTCGTTAAACATGGATGTGCGGCTCCGAGTTGCTTTTTTTGGAACATCATCAGAGCAGAATACATCTAAATTTAGGCTTTTTTGTGGAGCAACTTTTTTTTATACGGCAAGTAGTAGTTCTTTTTACGCATAATATTTAGACGCGCTGTGACTCCACTGTGGAATAGAAAAATAACCACCTCTATCCATCATTGAAAATAAGATTGTGTTCACAGTCCAAACGCAATATTTTTTGCACCTTTCTTTAAGTATGTTGCAACAAGATTTTACGCTCGCGGATCATTTTCTTAGATGCTTGGAGGCACTGGGCACAGTATTAATCGTGCCTTCAAGTAGGCAGTATTTCGAGCAATTTGCCAGCCTGCTAATGTGCTCACGGAATTTTAAAACTGCAAACGGCATAACAGTTATGACAATAATAGAAATATGATGACTGAAGCTATTGCACCCGCAACCGTCGCAAAAAAGTTTACAGAGCTGTTTGTAAGGTAGTGCTTTCGTTCAAACTTTGCACCCAAAATACTATCGAAATTAGCTCCAAAAAATCCTCCGAGTATAGTAGGTATTAGAGTAGCTGCCGAGCCTACACCAAGGATAAGGGCCGCTATAGATACAGTCGCGGCCCCCCCAAGAGCCGCGAACTCGCCGAGAATAGTTATCCCTCCATCTGTCCCATGAGGAACTTTCGTTAAATCCGTGATTAATCGTGGAAGTTTTTTATAAGTTTGTCCAATTTCGCGTGCAAGCGTGTCGCCTGTTGCTGTGGCAACCGCTCCAAGGTACGCAACCAGAATAAGTGGATTACCAATTATACCAAACGCTATTGCGAAGACTAGAGCAGCGAGGCCATTACCAAAAACATTTTTGTATCCTCTAGCCCCCCCACCCCCTTCTGCTATCCCTATCGCCCTTTTGTAACCGTACTTGTACTTGGTGAAAGCTCCCCCGAGTATGAAAAATAGAAGCATAATTAGAAACCATCTAAAATCTGTGAATGAGACAATTAGGAGACCCATTAGAATTCCGCTTAAGACTCCGGATAAATTAGCTAATTTCATCTTTCCGAGTGAGTACCCTAAAAGTATCATAAAGAGCAGGGTAAGGAGTAGTTGAACTGTTGGTATTGAATACTCAAAGCTGGCGAGGAGCCACATTACCATTCCCATTCCAATGGGTGCTATAACATCTTCTTCTATAGCTGTGGAGATAATTTTTAAAAGAGCGCCCACTGTCGCCCCTGTCATTGCGAGAAACAGTACCAAATCATAAGAAACGAGTGCATTTGTGACACTTACGGCAAAAGCACCGATTATATATGCAAAAAAGCCGCCCATTATAATGTAAGTCAAACTACCAGCTAGCTTTCCATAAGACCCAACTATGTCTGAAGAGACTTCACCCAATGTTACAATGATGATTATTTGGGGTATTATAAACAGCGGTAAGCTAGAGACAACGGCCAATACTGAAAGCGCCGTTAGCGATAGGGTGAGCGCTAGCGGCTTAGTCAATACTTCAGATTTTCTATCTGAAATAGTTGCAAACAGCATGAAGGTGTGCATTTTGGGGTTAATTAGAGCTATCATTACACAAAATAATAGCATAAAAAAAAGTGTGCCGATCCCGCCTAAGAAGGGAAGTGGAAGTGCTGCCAGGCTAAATGATATCCTTGCAATTGATCTTCTCACATTTACAACGTACACTGAAATCTCTTTGTAATTTCAGTTTGAAGTACTTTATAATTGCGATAAATTAAATATACAAAACGAACAAGACTTTATGATGATCTCAAACCTCTATGAAAAAAGGCTGTTAGATCAGATAGAAATAGTGCCAAGAAACGTCACGCTCGTTATAGCAGAGACGGATCTTGAATCATACGATGGCTTTAAAAAAATTGAATCGTTCGTTATCTGGTGCAAAGAGGTCGGGATCGAAGATATCACTGTGTATATAAGTATAATAGACCTAGGGGAGAACGCAAATCAGACATTACGTTTAAATACCATTAAAAAAATTGAAGCAGCCCTTGAAAATACCCCTTATGAAGTCACTATGTTTACTCCTGATGGAGTAAAAAAGATTGGAAAAGGGGGGAAAGCTTCTTTTAACATCTCTATCGGATATGGAGGGAAAAAAGAACTTAGTAATGCCATACGCTTAATTGCATCTAAGATCACAAGTGGGGAGTTAAGTTCAAGCGCAATTACCGAAGAAACCATCAGCTCGCACCTCGTTTTCAAATCAGAACCTGATCTAGTCATAAGAACCGGGGAGCAAAGATTGACGGATTTTTTAATATGGCAAGCGGTATATTCCGAACTTTACTTTGCTGAAGTAAATTGGGCGGATTTTAGAAGGATGGATCTGCTAAGGGCTATCAGGGACTATCAAAAGAGAGAGCGAAGATTTGGAAAATAAACCGCGACACATCGAGAAAGTAACTTTCTCCCCGTTTAACTAGGTCGTTTTCAATGTTACAATTAAACGCAAATATATATAAGAAATTGAATTAAATCTGATACGACAATAACAGAACAATTCGAGTTAAATTAACAGTTACATTCAAAACACATTTCATGAATCCACTTCTAAAGATTGTTACTTCAGTGAAGTTCGCAATAACTCTAATTGCAGTTATAATTTCGGTAGCGATTGTCGGAACTTTTCTGCCAAATGCTTTTATATATAGTTCCCCTATCTTTTTTAGCCTAATTGGGCTTCTTGCAGTTTCAATAATCAGTTGCAGTTCTTTAAGGCTCGTGCCCACCTGGCGAAGTGTAATGGAACCTTCAATAGAAGTTAGCGACGATTTTGTCACGCAACTTCCGTGCAACTCGATTCTTAAAGCGATCGACTTAGATGAAGTTAAAAAGCAACTACGAGGCTATAAGTTCATAGAATTGAATAAAGTGGACTCAAGCTATTTATTTGCGCAAAAAGGACAAATTAGTAGATTTGGAGCACATTTTACCCACATTGGGGTATTAATACTATTATTAGGGGCCGCAATCGGTGGGGCCTATGGCTACAGTAAAATCGCAGTGCTCCCAATGCAGCAGCTTGTGACTGTATCAGGGGTAGACATAAAGCTCAACAGTTTCGAAGTGAGTTATTATGATAATGGTGTGCCAAGGGATTATAAAGCCCACGTTACGATTAACGACAACAATGTGCTGCATAACGATTCAATAGCTGTGAATCAACCACTAACTTATAAGGGAACAAGTTTCTTCCTTGACTCATTTGACGCTGAGGGATTTTTTCGTGATGGAAAGCCTAGCTGGGTTGCATTGAAGGTACGAAGCGATCCCGGAGAGCCGATTGTCTGGATAGGAGCGGCTGCAACACCCATCGGACTCATAATGTCGTTTTATATACCACACAGAAGAATTTGGGTTAAGAAGTCTGGTGGAAGTGTCCTCCTTGGAGGGAAGACAAACAAGAACAGGTTAAACTTTTCACGCGAATTTGAGCAAATGATTACAAATCTGGGGGGCACTTTGCCTACTAACGATACTTGAAGCGAAAGTTAGGTAGAAAGTAAATGGCACAAGACTCGATAATAGCTACGTAAATCATTGACAGTGGTATAATGAACTTAGTGAATTATGAAATGTTCGGATTTGAAATCGCCGTTGGGGCTTACTTGTTATGCTCACTGCTTTTTGTATTTTATTTTATTACCAAGAAAAAAGGCTTGGAAGGCATGGCGTTCACGCTTGCAGCATTTGGATTTGCATTTCAAACGTACGCTTTAGGAATCAGGTGGCTTTATGCTGGGCATCCCCCGTGGATTAATACGTATGAAATCACGTCATTCTTTGCTTGGGTGATCGTTGGGGCATATTTGATAATAAATGTGAAGTTCGATTACAAGGTCTTTGGGCTAATTGTTGCTCCATTTGCATTTATTTTGATGGGATTCGCATCCCTCCAACCAAAAAATCCCGAACCCCTAGTACCAGCGCTCCAAAGTGTTTGGCTACTCATTCACGTACCAATAATGATGTTAGCTTATTGTGGCTTTGTTATCTCCTTTGTTGCCAGCATTCTCTATCTATTTAGAGAAAAAGAAATTATTAGTATAGACACTCCTGATAGCTTGAGGAGTTTTAACAACAAAGCAATAGAAAGAAGAGCTACCATATCTGATTCGGCGGAGACGCTAAAAATTTTTTCGAGATTCACTCTAGCACAACTTGATGATCTATCATATAAGGCCGTAGCGTTCGCATTTCCCCTTCTCACAATAGGAATCATTACAGGAGCTATCTGGGCAGATAGGGCGTGGGGCAGTTATTGGAGTTGGGATCCAAAGGAGACGTGGTCATTAATCACGTGGCTCGTTTTCTTAATTTATTTACATGCTCGCACAAGTGACTGGAAAACAAAAATTTCCGCGTATATCTCAGTATTTGGGTTCCTCTCTGTAATTTTTACTTTCTTAGGAGTAGGTTATGT
Source organism: uncultured Methanomicrobia archaeon (assembly GCA_964472955.1). Classification (GTDB taxonomy): domain Archaea; phylum Halobacteriota; class Bog-38; order Methanoflorentales; family Methanoflorentaceae; genus DASPRZ01. The sequence goes on from CAYYMO010000106.1 coordinate 14,359, forward strand.
CCTACCTTTTCTAGAAAACCATTTTGAACTAAGCACAAGCTTACATGAATATGCGGGTGGAGATTATACGGCAGGGACGATATTATTTATCGGTGTGGTATCAGCAGTACTTACGCTTCTGATTCTGTCGCGTTTAAGACCACCAGGGCCAAAAATGCCAAAACCTATCAAACACATTCTTGAAACTTAGGGTTTTTCACAAAAGCTGTCAGGAGATTTGAGAATTAGCTCGATATCTTCCGGTTTATTTATATTTATGAACGTATGTAACCTCGGATCAATCTCACGCATGTCTTCCTTCGGAACAAAATTTACATTAAGCCTATCAACTATGTACATTATAGCTCCTTTGCGTCGCTCTATAGCATTTTTCGCAGCATTTAGGGTCGGCTGTCGTTTGTATACAGCGTGTAGCGGTTCGGGGGGAAATGGAATTGCAGCATCATAACCCTCTGCTCGAGCAAAAAGCAACTCTACCACTTTATCATTAATGCACGGCATATCACAAGCAGTTACGAATGAATATTCTGACGTTGAAGCTTTGAGTCCAGCATAAATTCCTGCTACCGGTCCGAAATTTTTGATGGAATCATAAACCATTTTTACGTTGTCGAGTTTGAGTTTAGAGCCCTGTTCTTCATCCCTCGCTGCAATTATAAACTCATCTACCGTATTTTTGAGGTTTTCTATAATATGCTCTATGATGGGTTTGCCGCTAAGCTCAAGGAGCGCTTTTTCAGCATAGTCCATTCTTGACCCCTTGCCGCCTATAAGTATAATTGCTGTCCTCATTAAGGATAATCACGCTTGAGATTATACAAGTTCTCCAAGAATTTCTGCTACTTCAGCGCGGGACACGCAGCAAGCCTTTTTTGACAGGTGAAACACCTCTTCAACCTCCGCACGGCCAACCTCACTAAGTAAACGAAATGCTCGATGTACCGTATCCCTTCTTCTTTCTCTCTCCCGCATCTGGTACAACCTTATTGCTCTCAAAAGGTCTATTTTTCTAAATTCAGGCCAGTATGGAGCACAAAAATAAGATGCACACTCATTTCCGTTTGCGTGCCACGGAAGGAAATTAGAGGTCCTTGATACGCCTCCTGATCGTATTATGAGATCAACGTTTGGTATTGGTTCCTTTTTATACAAAAACTGTGAGAGCAAATCTTCGTCTATATCATCAGCATTGAGTTCACCATCTTCAACCATTTTGGCTATAGACCTCGCCACATCAATGATTCCCTGTCTTCCACCGTATGCGAGAGCGATGTTCAAGTAATGTTTAGTAAAAGAGTGAGTTGCTTCTTCGACGTTCTTAAGCGCTCTAAGGACGCCTTGAGGTAAAAGGTGCCGATCACCTATCATTCGAACAGCGACTTCATCATCATAAATTCTACTGCTCTGGTACAGCTCACAAAGTTTCGCCTCAAGAAGACCGAAAAGCGCTGCGAGCTCTACTTCCGGTCGACCATAATTTTCAGCAGAGAATGAGTACAGGGTGATTTGCTGAACGCCAAGGTCGATGCACCAATTCATAACGTTCTCCGTTGTTTCTGCCCCGTAAATATGTCCATTTACCCTTGGTTCTCCTATTTTATCAGCAAATCTTCTATTTCCGTCTTGAATAATTGCAACGTGTTGTGGAATGGAGCCTTCCAGAACTTCGTCTTGAAGTAGTCGTTCGTAAGCCTTATACAGCGAATTGTGCGCTGCCTTTCTTATCCGGGACATTTTTCCCTCCTAACTTCACCAGCTGTACGTTAATTAACTACCTTCGCGTCGAGCAGTAACTTAACGGTGTTTTTGTATACGTCTTTTAGTGAATATACGTTGCGATCTTTTGTAACATCTATTTTGAATATCCCAAGTTTAGTATTCATAAGACCAACCATCGCGGAGACCCCCCTATAGCTCACATCATATCCGTTATGCTTAAGATGCTGGTAGATTTCTTCTGTAGTAAATATTTGATTTTTCAAAAACAGTTTAAGGACTGCCCGCCTTATGCCGTCATTATCTCGATCGAGGTAGTCCCTCACTCTATCTTTGACTGATTTATCGTTCAGGTATACCACACCCAGCATAATGAATTAACTTACATTTATGTATTTACATTTTCGGTTTTGAGTTATTCAGTGAGCTTACAGTGGTGTGCTTTCCACGATCGTACCTTCTGGATGTCTCTCTATAATCGTAACCTTATACCCTTTTGATCTAAACGCTCGCGCCAATTCTTCTGCTATCCACCAAGAAGTTTCTACTGTTCCGTCTACTGTCTCATATTCATCGCTGTCAAGTTCGCTTAAAATGTTCTCATCAACACCACCTTTGATAGTCCCGTACACGAGGGTCCCATCCTCAGTAATCTCCTCGAAGGGTCTCGCAATGCGTTGTGCTTTACGCTTGAACCGCTCACGGAGCTGAATGCTATCCTTTGAGCTTGATGAACAGAAATATACCGGTACTTTAAAACTACTTATGTCGTTTGCTACTTCTTTACTCCCAATTGCCGCGTAGCCCCCCTCTGATGGTACAAAACCCATTTCAGTAAGTCCTTCATAGTTTGTTTCAGAAAATTCGAGTTCATTGAGATTTAAGAATCCACCAATTCTTGCTAGGACTTTCAGAATTTCAGGGACATGTTTTATGGCAGGTATCTCCACTCCTGCTTCGAGACCAAGCGATTTAGCTTTCTTTAAAGCGTTATGGTAACTTGAGTTTTCAAACTTGTCCCAAAGTCCGATGGGGGGGTGAAATCTAATCTCATTGAGACCCACATTATAAAGTTTAGCAAGGGTGCGGTGATCGGGAGCAATTGAAGTATAGAGGTGTATATGGTGTTCTATTCCAAATTCATTTTTTAGGAGAGTGATATAATGCATGACTCTTTCTGATTTTAGTAACGGTTCGCCGCCTGTTATACCTGTTCCAAGCGCATCCATTGAACATGCTTCGCGCAATATGTCTTCATCTGATTTCACAAGCCTTTCATTTGCATATACTTTGTCAGCTCCACGTCTCGAGTCTGATATAGGGCAATAAAAGCACTCATTGTAACAAGTTCCAGTAACGAAAAGCACCATCTTCGCCCCAATTTGGCACAGTTGACATCCTTTAGAATGCAAGATTGTTCGATCCATATGTTGGTGAGATTGAATTATATGTTAGTTCATTTCACATTTCATAAAGCTTGTCAATGAAAAGCTTAACTTGGCTTATTTGGGATTACTAAAACGAACCGCGCTTTTATGAAAATCAGGCAGTGATATGTTGTGTACATTTTCATGCATTATATATCTTTGACTGTGTCGAAGGCGCATATTGAATTTAATCGATCAGGGTAAGGAACGATCCCTGTGGCAATTACTCATACTATTTGGAACACAAAGCTGTACTAACAAAGAGCAAAGAGAGACGTTGCTCTTGCATTAGGTTCTTTCTGTTCTCAAAAAATAAGCCCTTGAGTTAAATTACCATTATACTCAGCTCGAAACCGCCCACTAAATAATAAAGTCGCATGATTTTTACTTTTTTTTTCAATGTATTGAGGGAATTGAATTAATGCATTCTGTCTTTAAGGAAGATACTCAGGCACGTCGAGTGAGAAAATTACCAACAGTTTGATATATTATTCTCTCAATAATGATAAGTATATCAAATATGATACGTTTATTGAAGACTGCTATGAAAAGTCCTCTTCTTTGGTTAGCACTTCTTG
>CAYYMO010000107.1:0-2960 GCA_964472955.1 uncultured Methanomicrobia archaeon
GATTTATACGTTATCATGTGTGATTATATAGTCGGCGGGAAATTATTGTGCGGAGAGGATTTTGAAACACTAACAGGGCGTGTTTATGTTGAATCAGGGCGAATCGTCGACATTGAAGAGAGGTTTAACGTTAAATCTAATGATTGCCATGCTTATGGAATAGTTTTGCCTTCATTTGTAAACGCTCACACCCACCTTGGCGACTCGATCATAAAGGATGTCGTTTTTGATAATCTCGACAATTTAGTGAAACCGCCCAATGGATTGAAGCACCGGGCGCTACGCGAAACCAATTCAAAAACAAAAATTGAAGCTATGAATCGTTCTCTTTTAGATGCTATCGCAACCGGTACGGCTGTTTTAGTTGACTTTAGAGAGGGTGGCGTGCAAGGGTTAAAAGAATTAATGGACGCGCAAAAGAACTTAAAAAACATAAGAGTTTTTGCGTTAGGGAGACCAAGAAATGATGGCATAGATTATATAGTAGAAGATGATAGTGATAATGTCCTCGACTTCGCAAGTGGCATCGGAATCAGTGGAGTCAGAGATTTAAAGACTTCAAAAATCTCTAAAATTGCTAACAAAGCTAAAAAACGAGGAAAAATTTTAGCCATCCATGCTGGTGAGCGAGATGAAAAAGATATAAATGCTGCAATAGCATTAAACCCGAGTTTCCTCGTTCATATGACACATGCATCCAAACATCAGATTGAAAGTGGTATTCCGATTGTAGTTTGTCCTAGATCGAACCTCGTTACAGGGGTAGGTGCGTCGTTTTCTCGCCCACCAATATCGTCAATGGTAAAAATGACAACGGTAGGACTTGGAACTGATAATGTGATGTTGAATTCACTAAATATGTTCGCTGAAATGGAATTTACTTCAAAAGCATATTTGCGCAATGATCTCGAAGTGTTGAGGATGGCAACGATCAACGGGGCTAGAATATTAAATATTTCTCAAGAAATTGGTTCTGTTGAGGTTGGAAAGCAGGCAAGTCTGATGGTACTTAACGAACATTCGAATAATTTATTTGGTGTTCAAAACTTTGTAAGTGGTATTGTAAGGCGAGCTCGCCCAGACGATATAATATTTACATCTTGAATAGACCAGTGCGATATGGATTATAAAAATATTTTGATTGATACTGATGGTTCAAAAATTATGGATGGGTTATATAAGCACGCTATTTACTTGGCCAAATTACTAGATGTAAACACACAAATTGTTAATGTCATTGATGTATCAAGTTTGCTTCTGCACCAATCGATTGAACTTGGGACAGAATTTTTAAGAATATGTTGGCTGAAGGAGATGAAATTACAGAGGACGCAAAGAGACTACTTGCAATAAAAGGCGTCGATGAGAGCAAAATTGGAGTTAAAGTTCTGCAGGGACACCCTTCAGACGAAATTAACAAGTATACTGATACTCGTAGTGTTGACCTAATAATTATCGGGACACCTGTAAGGACTGGATTAGATCGCTTACTCATTTGGGATGTGGCAGATAGAGCAATCAGAATGAGTAAAGTTCCAGTTTTAGTAGTGAGAGGTGAAAAATGTTAACGGTAGAAGATATAATGACCAGTGACGTCACTTATGTTGAGGTTCCGGGATCACGCGATAAAGCGCTCAAGATTATGAAACAAAAAGGCGTGACAAGTGTCCCAATTGTAAAGAACAAAAAACTGGTAGGGATACTCACTCGGGGCGATATATTTAAAAACCCTGAGGAAGATCAGATTGCCTTACTAATGACGAGAAACCCGTTGTCAGTTAAACCGGAAACAACTATAAATGAGGTCGCAAGAATACTCATTGAAAACGATATAAGGAGAGTTCCAGTCGTTATCAATTCAGAGCTTGCTGGGCTCGTAACTGTTTCTGACATAATACATGCGATTGCTGACATGGAAATAAGTACACCTGTAGATGCGTTTACTGACAGAGATATCGTGGCTGTCTGGGAAATGACACCGACAAATGTAGTCGGCGAGATTATGAAACTTGCAAATGTAGATGCCAGTCCTGTTTTAAACTCCGACAATTTGGTCGTAGGCATCATCACAGAGAGCAATTTACTTAAGGTCAGCAAAATTGAAGACACAATTGAAAAAGCCGATTTATCAGCAGGTTTTGATGAAGATGCATGGACGTGGGAAGCAGTTCGAGATACGATGAGCTTATATTACGGCGTTTCAAGGGCAGAACTTCCAAACTTACCCATTACGGAAGTTATGATCAGAGAATATCAGCCCGTGTATCATAAGACTGCAGTAAGTGAATGCGCCCGTAGGATGAGACGCTATAATGTGGAACTATTACCTGTGGAAACTGCTGAAAGAAAACTTGAAGGTATAATAAGAGACAAAGATTTGCTTAAGGTGCTCGTTTAATTTTTTAGTATTTGTTAAAACAAGCAACCTACACGTCATTCAGCCTTATTCTTAACTGACGCTTATTTTGATTAGTCATAAAAAAATCTGATGCAAATCTCCGCTGCTAGAAAACGTGGTCACTTATTGGTGGATAAAAGCGCAATGACATTGTATAATATTATCGAAGAGTGATTATGAGTTGTAAAGACCATAAATTATAATATCTGCGCGAGGACGAAGCAGAATGAGCTTAGCATATCAAACGTAGTTTGGTGATCGTCGTCTATCGATGAATCTTTTGTCTTGTTATTAGGTAAGAGTTTGCGAGGACCAAGATAAAATTGCGTTTCGTATTCAACTTATAAAAAAATGATATTGATGAAATATGCAAGAATATCGCAGGCTAATAAAAACATGTTTTTGAACTTAATTATGCATAATAAAAAAGCTTTAAAATTCTTTCTTTTAAGGTAACTGGGGAAGAGGTGATCTATTGTTCAGCTTTGTCCAATCGTACAGTGCTATGACATTACGTGCAGAAACATCGATACTGATAACTTAGAATAGATCAACTGTAACA
>CAYYMO010000108.1:0-8570 GCA_964472955.1 uncultured Methanomicrobia archaeon
CCTTGCCAGAGATGTCGCAGAAGTCGATGTATCCCTTGATCGACCAGAACAACCCTGTCGTAGTCAGCCGGTCTCGAGCCTGGCGGGCTGCCGAGATTCCATCTGCCAATGGATACGCAAATGCCCACTCGGTTGCGCGAATGGCCTCGGTGCTGGCGTGTGGTGAAGTCGATGGTATACGGCTACTCACCTTACCCACGATCGAAAAAGCGTTTCAGGAGCAGTGCCACGGTACTGACCTTATTCTTCAGGTGCCTATTCGATGGGCACTCGGGTTTGTGCTTGTCAGCAAGGAAATGCCATTCGCACCGAATAGCCGAGCGCTATTCATGCTTGGAGGGGGTGGTTCGGCTGTCGTTGTTGACCCTGACGCCAGACTAAGCCTTGCCTATGTCATGAACAATTGCATTGGATCCGCGTATGAGGGAGACGAACGTGCCATATCGCTCGTTAGAGCCCTGTACTCTGTTCTTTAGTGCGTTGGATTGGCATCTCAAACATACAAGAGGTTGCTCCCGTACAGGGATGTGGAGAGCAATGCGATAAGGATGCAGTCGTGCCTCTTATTCGAATATTAGAAAGGTACTTTGTAGGGAAGAACATTAGAGCGGATTTTCTAGATGCTGTAACAAGATCACCCAGGTTATTAGGAGATAGACGCGCTGCCGAACCACTTAGGTGATCATGAGAGTGTGGGGGGTGCTTTTCGCAAAAGTTGACGAGTACAATAAACAGAAGCAAACAACGTGAGATATCTTGTTTTGTTTTTTAGTTAGTTACCGACATTTCGGATGTTAACTGCTTTTTTCATCGCTTTTCACTGGGCTTATTGGCGAGAGTCTTTTAATCAAAGGAATCATTACCTTTGTTTGCCAGCCGCCTAAGGTACTTCTCACCGATTTAAGTTCTGTTGGAATTGCGATGCGTTGCGGGCAATGCTTTGCGCATTTACCGCACTCTTTGCAGAGTGAAGCATCGGCCCGCGTACCGCTCATCAGCCCCATCAGTATAATAGCGTACATTGCACGAGACGTGAATTTTTTACCGAACATGTGGTATTGGTTGTATATATCGAAGTTATTGGGGATGTTGACGCCTTGTGGGCAGGGCATACAGTAAGCGCATCCCGTGCACGGCACCTTCATTAACCGCTTGTAGGAACCAGCGACTTTACTCACCGTTGCCAGTTCATCTGCGTTCATAGCGTTTGGCAGGGCAACTTCGGCTGTTTTGAGATTTTCAGCAACGTGGCTCTCCTCATTCATGCCGGAGAGAACGACCGTTACTTCAGGGTGGTTCCAAACCCAACGTAACCCCCACTCAGCGGCTGACCTTTGAAGGCCAGAGTCTCCATAAATTTGTTCAACTCCTTTTGGAAGTTTACCAGCTAATACTCCCCCACGGAGAGGCTCCATAACCATAACTGCCACGTTTTTTGAAGCAGCGTACTTTAGCCCTTCAGTCCCTGCCTGAAGGTTTTCGTCTAAGAAATTATACTGGATTTGACAATTGGTCCAATCGTTTGCGTCAATAATCTCTTTAAATGTGGTAAGCCCGCCATGGAATGAGAATCCCGTGTTGATAATTTTTCCGTCAGCTTTAGCTTTGTCGAGAAATTTCAACACTTCAAAATCTTGAAGTTTTTTCCAGCTTTCCGCTTCAAGAGCATGAAGAAGATAATAGTCGACATGGTCAGTTTGGAGGTTTTGCAGCTGCGCATCTAATGTTTTGTCCATGTCTTCAGGTTTATTGAGCATAAAATGTGTCAGTTTAGTGGCGAGTTTCACTCTCTCTCGGTACCCCTCTAACAATGCTTTTCCAACGAGTAGTTCGCTTTCACCGCGATGATAGGGAAGGGCAGTATCAACGTAATTTACGCCATTATCTATTGCGTAGCGAATTTGTTTTATGGCGCGTTCTTCGTCAATAGCTCTGCCTTTTTGGGGAAGACGCATACACCCAAATCCTAAAGCTGAAAGTTTATCACCATTTTTTGGTACCGTTCTATATTGCATCTTACGCACTTCCCATTTTTTTTGATTAAATCGAGTGAAACTAATTCGTCATTATATTGGTAATCGCATGTTCCTTTTAATATTTACGCAATCCACGAGTGTTCAAAAAACACAAGACAAGACTAGTGCAACTTCATTTTCACACGACCTTCTTTTTGAAAAAGATTATAACGCCATGCATACATTCCCAGCTAAAGCGTTATGGAGTAAGGAACTAATGTCAAAATCTCTTATCATAATCGGCGGCGGCGTCGCTGGCTTATCAGCCGGCTGCTATGCCCAAATGAATGACTTCAATTCTGAAATTTATGAGATGCACAACATCGCCGGAGGCTTGTGTACTGCGTGGCAAAGGAAGGAATTCACGTTTGACCTCTGTGTGATGTGGCTCGTGGGAAGTTCTCCCAAATCAATGCTGTACACTCTATGGGAAGAACTAGGAGTGACCCAGGGCAGAGGATTCGTCAGCTATCCATTCTTCGATCATGCTTTAGACGAAAACGGCAACCGATTTATCAGTTACACCAATCCCGACAAGCTGCGAGAGCATATGCTCAGCTTTTCGCAAGAAGATGAGGCGTTGATAACGGACATCACCGATGACGTCAAAAAGCTCATGGAGGTGGGGGTGTTCGACCCTGAATATGTGAAGGTGAGAGAGAAGTACTCCATGCCCGTGTCCGAACTTGCCGCCCGGTTCAACGATCCCATCTTGAGAAATTTGTTCACTTATGCTTTTGATGACTTTCGGGACATGTCTGCTGTCGTGGTGCTCATGACATTAGCAAGTATGTCGAGTGGGGATGGCCTTTACCCCATCGGGGGATCACGACCGCTCGCGCAAGCGATAGAAAAACGGTACCTCTCACTTGGCGGAACCATCTCATACAACTCACGCGTTGAAAAAATACTCGTTGAAGACGATATAGCGGTGGGCGTCAGGCTTGCTGATGGGACGGAAAAGCGAGGTGATCTTGTACTTTCAACCGCTGACGGGCATACGACTATCTTCAAATGGCTGAATGGAACCTATAGTAACGACACAGTAAAAGGCATTTATGAGACTTTGGAGCCGTATCCACCCATTATCTTCGTTTCGCTCGGCATCAGCGGCGACTATTCCGATGAGCCTCATTTTGTGTCCTTTCGACTCAGAACGCCGATCAACGTTGGTGGAGAGGAGATACGACAACTTTCGCTGCGAAACCACAGCATCGATAACACCATGGCCCCGAAGGGCAAAACTGTATTTACCCTTATGATACCGACCCGCTACGACTATTGGGCGTCGCTTCGGGACAAACAGAGGGAGTACCTCGCTGAAAAAGAAAAGATCAAACAGTCGGTAATTAACGCTATCGCGGAACTGTATCCCGATATCAATAATAAAGTCGAGGTGGTAGACGTGGCTACGCCACTCACGTTTGTGAGGTTCACCGGCAATTGGCGGGGCTCTTACCAGGGATGGCTTTTGACGAGAGAAGCAATGCGTATTCAGGTGCCAGTGACCCTGCCCAAGCTCGCCAACTTTTATATGGCTGGCCATTGGGTTATGCCAGGGGGAGGATTGCCTGCAGCAGCTATGGCCGGGCGTCGTGCTGTTGAACTCATGTGCAGCAATGAAAACAAGCGTTTTGTGACTTCAAGGCCGTAATCGCTAGAGCCGTGAGCTGTAAGATCTTCAATATACACCGCTGCAACAGTTGCTGGGGTTCGAACCTGAATACCACACACGTACTCTTTCTCTGTCTCTGTATTTCCTCTTTTTAACCACCAGTAAATCCCATGGCCAGCCATGGTATAATTATCGGAAGAGGACAACTTCTGAACTTCCGTTAAAAATAGCTCGGGGAACTCTTACGGATTACAAAATTTATTTATACTATGACTTATAGTTCAATTAATGACTATAAGTCAATAAATGCTTAACATGCCAGACGAACGCAGAAGAGAACGTGAGAGGGAGCGCAGACGCAACGAGATAATCGACGCGGCGGAGAAGCTATTTCTCTCGAAGGGATATGACGACATCACCATGGACGACGTCGCAGCTGATGCCGACTTCGCCAAGGGCACTTTATACGTTTATTTTAGGAGCAAGGAATCCCTTTTCTACGCTGTCGTCCTGAGAGGAGTAAGGCGCATGCATACCATGTTCGCCGCGGCGGCTAAAACGGAAACGATAGGACTGGACAAGATCTACTCAATAGGCGTCGCTTATTACGAGTTCTCAAAAAAGTACTCCGAATTTTTTAAGCTGATTTCGTATGCCGAGTCGGAGAGGTTCTCCTGCCGGGACGATGAAAATGCTCTCGAGTTAACGAAGGTGAGTCAAAATAACTTGAATATCATGCTGGAATCCATCCGCATGGGTCAGGAGGATGGCTCGATCGAGTCCGACCTGGATCCGCTGATGACGGCAATCTTTCTCATGGAGACAACAAAGGCGATGATCCTGACCACAGGGTTTCACGTGACGCCCCATCGGAATGGTCTTGACAGAGATGACGTTATGCGCTTTACTCTCGAGCGGCTGAAACGTTCCATAGCAACCACTTCTCAAAACAAAATAGCTGATGATGAAGCGAGAGAGAAGGTGAAAAGGAGATGAAAGGAGATGAAAGCTGTTATATTTGACGGGTCAAAAAACAATGACGATACGATCGGTACCATCAGCCAAGTCGTAGTGGAACAACTGAGCAGTGCACGCTGGAATGTGGAAACTATCATTCTGCGACACAAGCGTATCGCAGGTTGTACTGGGTGTTTTGGGTGCTGGATTCAGACCCCGGGGATCTGCATTATCGACGACGATGGCAGGGGGATAGCTAAACAAGCAGCTCAAGCCGACCTGCTGATTTTCCTGACACCCATAACGTTTGGTGGCTATTCCTCTGAGCTTAAGAAGGCCGTCGATAGGACCCTCCCCGTGCTGCTACCCTATTTTACACTCGTCAACGGCGAGGTACATCATAGGATGCGCTACAAGAGGCGCCAGCGGTTGGCCGTTGTCGGCGTGCAGACATCACCAGACCCTGAGAGCGCACACATTTTTGAAGCGCTCGTCGAACGCAATGCCATCAATATTCATAGCCCTGCCCACGGCTCCGCAGTCATCATTCAAGCCTCCGGGGCACGGGAGATAAGAGAACGGACAGGCAAGCTGCTGAAAAACATAGGGGTTGTGGCATGAGTCAGAATAAGAGGGCGTTACTTCTAGTTGGGAGCCCAAAGTGTGAAAAGAGCAATTCCGAGGCTATCGGCACGTATTTAATGGAACTGCTCGGTGAAAAAGGCGTAGTGTGGGATAGAGCGTACAGCTACCGTTTGACACGCACAGCTGATGGGAGGGAAAAACTGCTTAACGATGTCCATCGGGCCGATATTCTCGTCTTCGCTTCGCCATTGTACATAGATAGCATCCCTTCGTTCACTATCAAAGCGATGGAGCTGATCAACGAACATAGAAGATCCACGGAGTCCCCAAAAGAGCAGAAGCTGTTCGTCGTCGTCAACAGCGGATTTCCCGAACCTGCTCACAACCAGACGGCGCTCGCCATTTACCGACGTTTTGCACTTGAATCCGGACTGAAGTGGGCAGGCGGAGCACGCATTGGCTGGGGGATGGCCATCGACGGCAGACCGCTAGATAGCGTGGGTGGAATGGTTCGGAACCTTAAGAAAGGGTTGCAACTTGCTGCAGAGGCGCTAGCCGCAAATATTCAGGTATCTAAAGAGGCGGAAGAACTCATGTCAAAGCCCTTTATGCCCCTATTTTTGGCAAAGCTCATGACGTCGGTGGCAGGCGGAGTTGGTTGGAACAGGCAAGCCCGAAAGAACGGCGTAAAGGAGAAGATGTACGACAAGCCCTACGAAACTTATTAACGCCTACAGCGGGGCGATTACCTTCAAGAAGCTCAGACAGTAAACTTACGACCTTCCAGCACTCCATGTATACGTCATATACATATTCAGGTAATGGATGTCGATAGTGCGCCCATTCAACGCCTGATACGCAGTTAGATATATGCCCAAATAGTGCGGCGGCTTGATAAGCGATTTTACACTCTTAGTACACGGTGAATTTATATCTACTACTTAGCACACGTACGTAGTTTGCTGTTCCCGGGTCGGTCGGTTTATATATCCAATGAAAATATTTCATCAGTTTTTAGCACAATTATATCACTTGGATGTGATGACTTGAATTACCTCTTATTAGCAAGTGCTTCTCAACCTGACAACAGATGATACGTAATGTAAGCTAGTATATGTGAAGCATATCGATTGAAATTTGGAGAATTTATGCACTATACCGGAAAATCGAAAATTAGCACATTACATTACAAACCAGACATCTCGTACTCTTTAATTCGCCTGCCACAACAGTATAAGCATCTTATAGGTGAAACTGGACACTGCTGGAAGCTTTTCAAGAGGTTCAAACTAATTCCTTGAGCTCCTTTCCTTCAAAGAACGTTCTTTGCACCTTTGAAATATGGTAGATAAAACTTATAATTGGGGCAGGGAGAAGAAAAAGCGCTGAAAGGGAAAAGAAAGAAGGGAACAGTGGGAGCATTAATGTTTCATTACCCACTAGTAACCGTGATTTGCTTTATGCTGGTCTGACAAGGGTCGTATTGACTATTGCCAGCAAAGGTTGCTTTAAAGTAAAAGGCCCCTGCAGAATTGGGTGTCCACGTCAAGTGGTAGCCTCCAGGATACTTACCATTTGTGAAAGTTTGGTCGGGAACGCCGCCACTCCACGTTGTACGATCCTTGGACATGTAAACTTTTACTGTCGCTCCCCCGATCAAGGTTGGCGGGTTTCCTGGGACTCCCAAAAAACCGAAGATATCAACTTTTTGGCCCACTGTAGCTGTGTGTATTTGTTTTCCATTTGCAATAAAGAAGAGGGAGATTGCGGGTTGCTGCTGGCTTCTTAATTCTGTAGCATACCCATTATGAGTCACCGTTGTCGGTCTTGTTATTGATGCTGCCGTAACGTTTACCACACAAAGTGACAACACCGTTACAATAAACAAGCATATCGCTCCTTTTTTCATATCCATATTTATCAACACCTGCTGCGATGTGAATACGATTCTGTGTTAACTGGGCACAAAGTCGCGTCCTTCAACCTTAACTTTTAAACACATATTAGTCCTTTTCTTGACTAATAAAACTAGCCCAAGAATGCATCAAAATCTAATTCTAAAAAGCGTCATCATTCGTCCTCACTGTGATCCAATAGGAGCACACCGCTACCATTGTGAGATACTTGAGAAAGCCTTTAGTGAACGTGAGTGTTTTGCCTCTGCAGATTCAGACTGGCAGTTTTTCAGCGCAGCGCTCAGCAATTCTTCCATTGATTTCCTGTTGACAGTGCCACGCGTGAAATTCCAAAACATGCGTGACGCCCGCTCGGCCCAGTCTCCCGATTTTTTGGTGAGCCCACGTTTCCGAGCGTTGGTATAGCTTCGTAACTCGTCTTTCGTAAATGGTAATTCAAGCTCTGCTAAGCTTTTGATAGCCGTATTTTGATTACGTTGCATGTTAGTGTGTACTGGATGCGAAAAAATGTTATTATAAATCTCAGATTGTAGAAAAGATCCAGTTAAGGCGTTAAACGGAGAGTTTACACGGCGAATGTCACCGATTCGAATCCGGTCGAGCTGTTGTTTTTCGGTTTTTCAACAATACTTAAGTAATGGTTTTTAAAAAGAGACTCTAATATTTCTTCAATTTTTGATTCAAGGCAAGCGAGGCGAGATTCGGCGGATGTTCGGTAATGACGACAAAAATCCAAACGTTTCACCTGCTGTACTGCCACGATGGTGTGCTGACGTAACTGACGTAACCCTGCGCCCATTATCTGCAGCTTAAAGGTCCGATGCCACAGACGTTCTTCTGCTTGCAATGCAGGCATCCGACTTATGGAAGCTCCCTGATTATTTCTAATCCGTCTTTTTCCGGAAACGCCTTTAAGGTCTCTACTTTTACTGTTCCGAAGCCGCCGAGCATGAGCGACGCTTTTCCCATTGCCTCGTCGTTGGGAGCCTCAGCTATTACAACCTTATCGTACCTTCCAAAGGTAAAGTAGAGGGCTTTTATCTCGCCACCAACGGACTTGAATATGTTCCTAAGGCGTTCTATTCGTTGGGGGTCGTCTTTTATCTGCTCCATCCCCGCTTGCGTCCATTTCATAAGCATGATGTAAGTGGGCACAGTTGTGGCCACCTCCTTTTCTTTAGTATCATAACACTCTTGTCGTATGGCGTTAACCTTTTGCCCACTAATGCACGGAGTTTTATCACAACGACGTGCTCACCCTTAACGTCGATCAAAGCGTAATCTTCACACGCTAACCGTATGTCTCCAAAACCTCATGTAAGTGTCATATACGTGCTCGACAATGGGGTTGTTTTTACTCGATCCAGACGAAGACTGCTGTAAGAAGCCAATAACAGCAAACGCCCGTCATAGTGATCTTATTTACGCTTTCCGGCTGTTTACGAGACCCATTTTTTACCCTCTCAAGCTTGCAGGTCTGGA
>CAYYMO010000109.1:0-16626 GCA_964472955.1 uncultured Methanomicrobia archaeon
TTTAAGTCTCGAATTTCTTTAATCAAAAGAGCTTCAAGAACTCTCAATACTTTATTCTGTGTGCGTGAATTAGATTACAGCAAAATGTATAATTCACACTTCGATCTGACTGTAATTAAAAAAGTAGCGACACCGTCGTGCCAGAAATCTGCTGTAAGTACATACGAGAATTATAGGCATTATATTGTAGGTCACGTATCATGAGATTTGAACACAGATGTAAAATGTTTAGCGTTAAGCGACACGCTAGCACAAAGTACCTTGTTACTGGTTCTAGCAGTGTTCGAGCCCCGTTTATAGAGTTAAATGGTTATATCTTCCGATTTTTCAGTAGAAAGTTTGAAGAATTGTAACTTTCGTATATCGCGCGTCGTTTTTTTTTAGAAATATAGGAAACGAAAGGATAAAAGAGAGGTAGGCGGAAAATGAACGATGAACATACGTCTGAAGAACACGGATGGAGACAAAAATTGCGTTTGCTAGTGGAGGAAGTATTGCCGGAATTCCAAGTGTGTCTCGCTGATACAATAGTAGAAGAGAACGAAAAACTTGGAGATAACAAGTGCGATGATTGTGTTCAGCAACGAATAGAAGATGCAAAGGAGGAACTTTTAGAAAATCTCCGGGAAAAATATACACTCACGAGTTATGATCTTTTTATGTTAGGGTATCTTGAAAGGACGGAAGAGACAACAGAAGAAAAAGTTGGAGAGCTGATGGGAGAAAAAGATGTGGAGGATGAATAATAAAAGCTCTCAGATTATGTTCGTACACGATGTGACGAAAGCTCAAAAACTCGTTTTATTCCAAAGCCTAAACTTCTTAACTATGTGTTGTAATACATTGTTGCAATTGTTGCACTGGATTTAAGAAACGTGTCGTGAGGAAACTAAAATAGGTCGCGTTAATAAATTTTCGCTTTTCAGGCAATCGGATTAGAATTCCAATGAGGATCTTTTAAAATTCAGCAACTGCCCGTTGGTTGAAAGATTCAGCCTTCAAATCGTATAGTCTCAAGTGAAATGCTCCTCTCGTTAGACTAGATCTTTTTTAGTGATACATCAACAGACTGCTGAGTTAATAGCAAGCGTATACACCTTAGGATTTTTTACGTTGGTTAGCACGCTTACGAGGTAGCAACTGGTGCCGTAATCTCTAACATTAAAAATAGCAATCGCAATGTGTTGTTTTATTTCGTCCTCAGTCCATAGTAGGTAGCCTAAACCGTGTTATACCATGTCAAGTTCCAAAAACCAATTGGATTATTACTGTTTACCTTGAAGTTTAGGACTCTTCGTCGAAGGAGCTTTTTCGAGGACAGTTTCTATTACCATCTTCTTGTCGCCTCTGAATAATTCCACGTTCACTTTATCTCCTGCCTGATGCTTATTCATAACTTTAATCAGGTCTCTGACGTTATCGATTTGCACATCTGCCATATGAATAATGATATCGCCTGGCTTAAGCCCAGACCTCTCAGCTTCACTACTGGGTAGCACATTAGTCACCAGTATCCCATTTTTAGTTGGTAGGCTATAATACGCTACTATTTTAGGATTTAGATCCACGGCAGTTATGTTGATCCAAGGTCGTACTACTTCACCATGTTCTATTAACTGCTGTGCGATCCACATGGCCGGCTGTATCGGGATGGAAAAACCGATGCCTTGAGCAAAAGGTATGATTGCACTGTTGATTGCGATCACCGTGCCACTACTGTCTAGCAAAGGGCCGCCACTGTTGCCAGGATTAATTGCAGCATCAGTTTGAATAAGCCCTTCCATAAAGGTGACTTCAGTCTGAATAGATCGGTTCAATGCACTTACTACTCCCACTGTGACAGTTGGTCCTCCAACAAGACCTAATGGACTACCTATTGCAATGGCCATCTGTCCAATCTTGAGGTCGTTCTTCTTTGCCATTTCAGGCACGGGAAGGTCATGAGCATCAACATGGACAACGGCTACATCCATTATCGTATCGATCCCCGTTATCTCTCCCGAGAATGTCTTTCCTTCTTCCAAAGTTACTTTTATTTCCTGAGAATTAAGTACCACGTGGGCGTTTGTTAATATGTGTCCCTCTTTGTCAATTACAAAGCCAGAACCGACTCCCTGGACAGGATGTATGCGCAGATAGGCATCCGCCATTAGCTTTACCTCGCTAACATTCACTACGCTTGGTATTACCTTTTCAACGGCCTGAACAATTATTTCGTCAAAATTTGACATATATTTCACCTTAAAGGAGTTACATTGGTACTATCATCGCTTTTTTAAGTTATTATCACTTACCCGTATTTTATCTAGTTTTTAGCGTTTCTTCTATAAGTCAATCGTTTGTATCGATGCTCCGAATTAATGTGGCTTTAAATCAGCAATATCGAAACGAAAAAAGTACGTGAACCGAGATTATTCCAAGTCAAAAAACATTGGTTATTAAATGGATCTCTATGATGGACGTTTGCCGCTACGGCGCGTGGATGCTCCAACGTGATAATGCCCACTGCTTATGCACTGAAAGAAAAGATTGGGAGACGTGAGCCCAATAACATGACGGGCTCAACTAATACTCTTTACTTAATGGAGTTTTGTTAGTTAGATGCAATCTTATTGTGGAATTTTCGCCATTCAGTTTGCTTAGTGTATCTAGTTAATAGATGTTCTTCCGCTAATTATATTCAAGAGCAGGAAAGACCGTGTTCATTCCAGGGAAGTTTGGAGATCAGGAAAATACAATTAAAATGGAGAGATGCCCAACATTTCTATCCATTGTAGCGATTATATCTGTTTAGCTCGTCAATTAATCCATTGCCTGCACTGAATCGTTGGTTTTCTTTCCAATTGCTTTTTGTATTCTATATCATAATAAGCGTAACAGGGCAAAACTGATAAGCAATGAAGCTAACTAGTCACATATTAAGGTTTCAGATTAATTTTTAAAATAATGTTAAGCTTCGGGTTTGGAACCTATAACAAAAAAGTGAAAACGTGAATGTAGCGAAACAATTTATTGGTGAACTAAAGAGAAGTGTCACCTCGCGTATTCCCACGGGTGTCGGAGAATTTCAGCTCCGCTTGTATATCAGTAACAACGATGAAAAGGAGCACGTTGCCTTAATAATGGGCAAAGTGAAAGATAAATCGAATATTCTGGTACGCATCCATTCGGAATGTTTTACTGGTGAGGTATTAGGATCCTGTCGCTGCGATTGTAAGGAACAATTGCATCTAGCAATGCAAAAAATCGCTGATGAAGGGTGTGGTGTGTTAATTTACCTACGTCAAGAGGGCCGAGGCATAGGTTTATCCGACAAATTACGGGCCTACAACTTACAAGACCAAGGTTATGACACCGTTGACGCGAATCTGCTGTTAGGACATCAAGCAGATGAACGTGATTACACCATCGCTGCTCTTATACTTGAAGATCTGCAAGTACAATCAGTAAGTCTATTAACTAATAACCCACTGAAGATCAAATCTCTTCGCGAGCTGGGCATAGTTGTGGAACGACAGCTGCCACTACATCCTACAGTGAATGAAAACAACTTCCGGTACTTACTTACTAAAGCCTTGCGTATGAATCATTTATTAAACGTCGCCACGTCACAGCATGAGGGAAATCTAACCATATCCACCGATCGACAAGGGGACACGACCCGGGAAGTTCACGTAAATGCTAGTCGGCTGTATGAAAAAAAGATCATAAATAATCGTACTTCTCTTTATTTCACTAATCGGCGGCAAATAACGGTTCGAAAAGAGGGGCTACCTAAAATAGATGCTAATCAAGTTTTGATCCAAACTCAGGCTTCTGCCATCAGTTCTGGCACTGAGAGCCTAATTTATCGAGGAGAGTTTCCTGAGGAGATATCGATCGATGCAAGAATTCCTGACCTTTCGGGCACGTTAGCATATCCCCTTAAATACGGCTATTCAGCAGTTGGACAAGTAATTACGATTGGTAAAGAAGTGGATTCGACGTGGGAGGGCCGTTATGTTATAGCGTTCCACCCGCATGAGAGCCATTTTATAGCCTACCCTGATATGTTACTACCAGTGCCAGAAGACATAACGCTGGAAGATGCCGTATTTCTGCCTAATATGGAAACGGCGGTCAATTTCGTTATGGACGGCAAACCGCTGATAGGCGAGAATGTTGCAGTGTTTGGCCAAGGCATCGTCGGTTTGCTGACCACAAGCTTGTTGGCCACTTTACCTCTATCTCACCTAGTCACGCTAGACTGTCACTCGTTGCGTCGCGAGGCTTCGAGAGAAGTTGGAGCGCTAGTTTCCCTTAGTCCAGAAGAGGTAGATCTTCAAAAATCACTAAAGGAGTACTTACCAAACGGCGCGGATCTCACTTATGAGATTTCTGGGGCGCCAGCTGCTCTTGACCAGGCGATTCTTGCGACAGGATTTGCAGGTAGAATAGTAATTGGCTCTTGGTATGGGAGCAAACGTGCCAATTTAGACTTGGGAGGACGCTTTCACCGTAGTCGCATTCAACTAATTAGCAGCCAAGTAAGCAGTATAGCACCAGAATTTAATGGTCGATGGACAAAAGAGCGCCGCTTTGATGTTGCTTGGGAAATGATACGCCAATTGAAGCCATCTCGTTTCATAACACATCGTTTTCCGATCAACCAAGCGGCGCTCGCCTATCAACTTCTGGATCAAAACCCTTCGGAAGTGATCCAGATTATGCTTACCTACGACGAGTGAATGCGAACTCTACGCAGATAACTAAATGAATTTGGAAAAATACAATCAAGATCTTGCAAAAAAAAACTAGCAAACGAGGTGTATTAAGAACGTAGTCAGTCGTGCTGTGTAATTTCTGTGCGCTTTAAACCTTATGCAGGGGCTTAATCGTTTGTCATCGACGTTAGAAATCCAAAAATAAACTCTGATAATTAACATGTATACCGTAGCAGTCAAACGGGATTTTGTAGCTCAGCATTATCTGATCAGCAGTGATTGGTGTGAAGAAAATAGAAATCACTCACACCATTATCAAGTCGAACTACAAGTGCAAGGAAGAAGATTGAATCAACACGGTTACCTCTTGGACATTGTGGAAATCCAGTCTTATTTGGATGAACAAGTGCGTTACTACAAGGACAGAACCCTCAACGATTTGCCTGAATTTATGGGATTAAATCCGAGCATCGAATGCTTCGCTTTTATTCTTTGTAAAACACTCTCAGATAGGATAAATGTCCCAATTGCGAGCATCCTTGAAGTAAAGATTTGGGAAAATGCTAATACTTGGGCATCATATAGACTCGTTAAACAGGACCTGCCATAATGCGAAATTCGAGCTCTAGGCTTCGTGCCCCAACTTAACAGATATGCATGTCGGCTTGATACTTTACGGCAGTTTGAACAAACTTTCGGGCGGCTATTTATATGACCGTAAGGTAGTTACATATCTACAAGAGCATGGAGATAGCGTTGAGATCATCTCCTTGCCATGGCGGAATTATCTGCGCCATCTAAACGATAATTTTTCTAACAGCCTGCGTCACCGCTTGGCGAGGCTCCAAGCTGATGTGCTCCTTCAAGACGAGCTTAATCATCCTTCATTTTTTTTGCTCAATCGACGCTTGAAGGAACAAATCCCATATCCTATTATCTCTATTGTTCACTTGCTTCGAAGCACTGAAGGTCATCCAGGATGGCAAAACTATTTCTATAGTAGAGTCGAACGACTCTACTTTTCCAGCGTAGATGGTTTTATTTATAATAGCCTAACCACTCGTCAAGCGGTAGAACAGCTGCTTATGGATCCTAAGACTCAGAAACGTCCCAGTCTTGTGGCGTATCCAGGCGGGGATCGTTTTCATCCCGAGATCAGCGTCGCAGAAATCACGCACCGAGCACACAGTGATACGTTGCAGTTGTTATTTTTAGGTAATGTTATCCCGCGTAAGGGACTACACATCGCACTGAAAGCGTTGAAACAACTACCAACTGATCAGTGGAAGCTTACAGTGATCGGAGACATACACGCTGAACCTTCTTACGCTCGGGCGATCAACCGCCAAATAACGCGAGATGGACTGGCTAAGAACGTAAGTTTTGTCGGTATAGTACCTGACGGCGAACTCGTAGATTATATGAAAGTGAGTCACCTGCTAGTAATGCCCTCTTCGTACGAAGGGTACGGTATCGTCTATTCTGAAAGCATGGGGTTCGGTCTTCCAGCCATTGGCACAACTGACGGTGCCGCTTGGGAAATCATCACACACAACCGTGAAGGCTTCCTGATACCTCGAGGAGATGTTGTCGCATTAACAAGTTACTTGAAAGAGCTGTCGCAAAATAGGCAACATTTGTTGGAATTGAGTCTGGCTGCTTACAATCGTTACAAGTCCCTTCCTACTTGGGAAGAATGTACAAAAAATATTCGAACCTTTTTGATTCAACTCACTCAAGGTGTCACCTTTGAAACTGAATAGAAATTTCATCTGTTAAAAAAGTAGTCGACTCACATTTATGAAGCGTTCTCTTTTGGTTATCTTTTACGTATCTGTGCGTTTCTTTAGTCTTTAGAAGGCTCGAATGTAGTGCTTGTCTATGTTAGGTCTCTGCTTTCGTGCTTTTTATTCTCGTGCTCTTAGATGACTCGTAAACAAACTTACTCGATATACCGCACTGCCTCTGCTGGTGGCATTCTTGAAGCATTTCTCGCCGGAATCATAGTACATATTATTGCTGCGGCAAATACAACGGCAAATATGATGAGAAGCTGTACTGAAGGAATGTTATACGGTACCTTTCCCATTTGGGTATATGTTAAGTAAACCGCATATGAAAGCACGATTCCCGTGCCCAATCCGATGAGGGTCCCGAGTGTAGTAATGAATAGCCCTTCGATTAGTAGAACATCAAGTATCTGGTTTTGCTGGAATCCCATCGCTCTCATCATACCAATGTCGCGTCGGCGTTCCACAATAGATCGTAACGTGATGGCTCCCAATGAAGCTATACCGATGATAAGTCCAAGACCTAGAAAGACTTCCAACAGTTCAAAAATCATTTGACTTTGCTGGCTCAGCTGTTCTACCTCATTATGGACTACTTTAGCATCCATGCCGAACACTTTATACCCTTTTTTGAGGTCATAGGTAATATCAAGCGGATTTACACCCTTTGCTACCTTTATGAGGAAAAGGCTGTCTCCTGCAACAACGGGGAAGAGCTGTTGCATCTGTGATTTACCCATAAAAATACCGTGGAGGTACATTTCATCGAGTACTCCAACGACCTTTAGCACGGCTGTGCCATTCGCCACAGGAATTTCTATCGTGTCACCTGCCTTTATGAGATTATTAAAGCTGCCATATTGATACGATGAATCAACCACAACGTTGTGCGGATCACTAAGTGTTCTCCACACATCTTCAGTGGAATTAAGCCCTTTTGCCTTGTCTATGAACTTATACGTAGCATGAGAAATAAAGTTTGAATCAATACCATAGATGGACTCGAAGGGGGGACCTCGTAACGGAATTGTCTCGTTGTTAATCGTAACTCCAGTTACTAACATCCTACAGAGTCCATCATAATACTCAAGCTTGGATGCGTTTAGTGGGGTCACTTTGGCAGAAAGCTGTGTGGGCTGTGCCGCTAGGTCTTGAGGTGCCATTGATCGTTGTCCAATAGCCCCACCAGAAATTGATGATGGTTGTACTGCAGTCAGATTCGCCAGTGGTGCCACTGAAAAACCACGGACGTCGTACCCTCCACTCTCTTTTGCCATGTCAGGCCGATATGTTACCGATATGATTGATTGCAACACTATGACGAAGATGACGAGGGCAAACATCATCACTGTCATGCCCATCCTAAACTTTTTATTGAGCGGATACGCGATGGAAGGCTTCAAAACTGCTTGTAGCGACCGTATTCTCCCTAGGCTGCGGCTTAGCCCTCGTAAGAGCAAGTTTGAGTTGAAAAGAACGATAAGGACCACTCCAGTGACGAGAAGGAGACCGCATAATGTGAGTACAAGCATCGCGTCAGAAAATGACACATCCTTAAAAGAGAACGTAAGGTAGAGGAGGTATACCACTAAAGATACTCCTGCGATAGAAAATACTCGATCTCGAGAGAAAGATCGTTCTCGGGAGACAAATTGCTGCGATATAAGTGCTAAACCAAAGATCACCATCGAAGGTGAAACTACATCTATAATGTGGTTTGAACGCACAACGATATAGCTGATGACTCCTGCTATCAGGAGGGACACGCCAAGAAGCATCAAGCGCTTCATTGTGCGGGGTTGCTCTTGTACTGTTACATTTCGTATAGCCTCTACAATGTTTAATTTGCTGATCCTGAACGAAGCCACAGCAATTGTTATGAAGGTGATGATGACCCCGAGCAAAAACGAATTGAATATGTCTGAAAAACTGTAGTGGAGTTCGAGTGTTAACCCCATTGCGTTCTCGCCACCCATAAAAATGGCATTGAAGCCATTGACAAGTCCTGCACCGATTCCAAGGCCAAGAATAGATCCGACAGCTGCTGCAAGAACCGAATAGGTGATGCCTTCAAACATAAACATCTGTATAAGATGACGTCGCTGCATCCCCACTGCTCGGGCCATGCCGAGTTCGCTCTTCCGCTCTTCTGCTAGCATTACAAAAATGTTGATGATGAGCATCACTCCTGCAATGATTGAGAAAGTGCTGAGCATGACAAATAAGCTTGACAACTGAGTACCCATATCATGTGCTTGCTTAAGCAAGTCCGACTTCATTGACATAACGTTAGTACCTGAAGAGGTACCGATTAACGACTGTTTCACCGCACTAACAACTTCGTCAGACTTGAAGACACCATTTTCAACATTGCCAGTATTCGAAATTTTTATTTCGTTAATTTGGCCAGGTTTTTGGACAAGATTTTGCGCTGCCTCGAGTGGCATAAATATCGTCTTTTGTAATCCGTACTGCGCCTTGCCCGCATCTTGCGCGATGTATCTAATTGTGAAGGCATGCGAACTAAACCCAGCGCCGGGCATTACATAGTTGACGGCAAGTTTATCACCTATATGTGCATTTAGCTCGACTGCAAGTTTATTGTTGATGAGTACTTCATTAGAGCCTAAGTCTGTCGCATTGGTGCGTGTACCATTCATAAGAGTGAAACTGCCAAACTCCTTGTCATAGGTGAAGTTGACACCATGTAGTTGTGCATTAGTCGCAGTAATGCCGCTCGTTATATCGTCAATAGAAGGAACAGTAGAAGTTATTGCAGGAGATATCCCAATGATGCGGCTTGTTACGTTTGAATCTGATGTAAGCTTTTCATATAAAGCGTAGTTGAAAAAATTTTGACCCCCGGCGACAACCGTCTCGTCGACAGTTCCCAGCGCATCGTAGGTCGCTTTCTCAATGATGTAGTTGACCGTTTCTCCTGCTATAAGTGATCCGGAGATAATAGCAGTGCTGACCAGCAACCCGATGACAACAATAACTGTCTCTTTTGGACGTCGTGAAAAATTTCTCACGCCCATCTTAAATAATATCTTATTTTTAAAACCAAGCACGGCAACTGACAACAACGTCACTGCGACGATGAGTGATAATAGCAGCGTTCCATCCATACAGATCTCTCTAGTTCTTATTAGTTATGGTACTGTTTTGTCATTAAGCAGCCTCGAGTCTCCGACCTTATCTGAAACGATCAAACCATCCCGCATCTGAATCATGCGATTAGCCATAGCGCCTACGACGGGATCGTGTGTCACTATAACAAAGGTCTGCTTGTTCTCGCGATTGAGCTGCTTTATCAAGTCCAACACCTGCTGCGCGCCTTCAGAGTCGAGGTTGCCAGTTGGCTCATCCGCCCACACAATGGCTGGATTGTTCACCAATGCTCGAGCTACAGCTACTCGTTGTTGTTGCCCGCCAGACAGTTCTGCCGGCTTGTGATGCGCTCGATCTGCAAGATCAACGATCTGCAATACCTCGAGCGCTTTAGGCCGTGCTTGTTTCTGGTCAACGCCACAGATAAGAAGTGGGAGCTCAACATTTTCTACGGCAGTTAATACCGGAAGAAGGTTGAATGACTGGAAGATAAATCCCATTCGTTCCGCTCGACGATATGTACGTTCTTTATCAGACAAACTGTCAAGTTTTGTTCCTTCAATCTTGATCGTGCCGCTCGTGATGTCGTCGAGGCCAGAGAGGCAATTGAGCAGTGTAGTTTTCCCGCATCCGCTTGGGCCCATGATAGAGACTATCTCTCCTCTCTCGATTGTGAGAGTGATGTCCTTTAATGCGTTCACTTGAATGCCATATGTGCTGTAGACCTTTTGAATATTTTGTGCGTCGACCATTAACATATGATCGTGCCCCCTGCAAAGCGTTTAGAAAATATCAAGCTGTTTGCGTCGAAGTATTCGTTCCGTTTGTACTGTAATCGCTCCGTTTGTGATGTCCGATCATTATTATATCAAAAACGATATATATGTAAATATGCCTCAGCCACCATCAATCTCGAAAGAATTGTTGTTAAAGACGGGGTATCTAATTTGAAGTGTGCTTTTTCTTACTTATACAAACGTCGTTCTCCTTGATGTTGATCTTTTTTCAAATTGTGCCTCAACTTTCTGTCGTTATGCAATCATTTTACTCAATACACGGGAATATTAAGCATATAATGAGTTTAATGAGATACAGATAGATCTAGTATATGTAAGTTGATTAACTCTTTTGAATAGTTTTTGACTTAAGTTGCGATTAGAGCATCATTGTTTCAAAAATAAGGTACAGAGAAAAACGTCAACCCGTGTACTGTAAGAAAGTCAGTTTTTGGTTTATTGTTCTTTTATTTGCTCTGAGAGGCTGTTTGCTCCTGCTCTTACTTTTGCTTTTGCATTTGCTCTTATTCGTTTAAGTTTGTTCGAAGGAGCACTTGCACTCATTATAGATACATCTGTATCTCATTAAACTCATGAACACTCCATTTCTCACGTTTGATACATCTCCACGTTAAAAGGGTAGTCATTGAAACAAATAGAAAGGTTTAACGTTTAATTCAATCTTTTATAGTTAACAACGTTGACGTTAAAATATGAGGTGTCGCAATGAACATATTTGACGAGATCGAAAAGAAGCGAACACTACATCCTGATCACATTATAAACATTTACTCGTTGCGTGATCATTCTTTCTTAGGGAGTGTACGCTATAAGGTAATCAAAGATCATATAAAAACTGGTAGTGTTTTCTTGGTTGATGAGGATAACGCTGTAATATCGAAAAGATCCTGTTTAATACTTGCTAGAGAACCGAGAGAAGCCTGTGTTACATTGTAAGATTATCTGTATCAGCGATTGCTTAACAGAAATATTTCAGTTCCAAATTATTAGAAAAATTCGAAACAGGGCGGGTGTTAAGGTGTGAACTATCCATTGATTTCAAATATAGTTCGATTAGCGTATTATAGAACATGATACGAGGTTATACAGTTTCAGCCTCGTTTTTATTAAACACGTTCTACCGCAATAATCAGCCACATACAGTAGCTATCTTTTAAATATAGGATACACGTGTAAGCCCTTTTTGTGAAATGTTATGGTGTGCTCTCAATTTTTAACTAGTTTATTCAGACAGATTACTGGATAAGTTGTTTTACTTAGGGTTACGTATATATGAAAAATTAATTTTTCTTTATTGGTATAGTAAGAGATCAATTAATTCTGACACCAGCTACCACAAAAAAAATAAAGTAGGGGTTTAATCCTGGCATATCGTCAAAAATGCTCTCAAATCGAAGCTATAGTAT
Source organism: uncultured Methanomicrobia archaeon (assembly GCA_964472955.1). GTDB lineage: Archaea > Halobacteriota > Bog-38 > Methanoflorentales > Methanoflorentaceae > DASPRZ01. Next base: position 11,808 of record CAYYMO010000109.1, read on the forward strand.
GTGGAATGAGCGTATCAAGTTATGTGTTGTAAGGCTTCAAGAACAATAATCAATTTCTTAAATATTCAATAAATCATCTCATAAATCTGTATACTCCTAAGGATCAAAAAAACTCATATTATCAATTTGCAACAAAGTTAGAACGAAAATGCCACTTTTTAACGAGAAAATGCACAAGAACTTGCGCAATAATCCCTGTAGAAATTTTCCTCATAGTAAGTTTTTTAATTAAAAAAATACAAAAGCTTTTACCAGAATTTTAATCATTAACAGTGACGTAAGCACTCTATGAAGCGTCATTATAAGTAAACAAGCTATGAAAAACAAAAATGTAAAGACGTTATTTTTGCGAGTAGTGCTATCTTCCTATGCGTCTCCTTTGACGTGACGTTAATTGTTGTCTCCATTGTTCATGCCTAATAAAGATTTTTTAAGAATAAATCATTTCACTAGAAGTTTTTAGTTACATTATGTAATCGGCTCTCATTTCCGTGCACCATAAATTACTTAATTTATAGAGGTTATCAAATGACAACCTACTTCTGTTCCCATTTTTTACGAGAATGAAAAATGCTCCATTTTTTCGGTTAAATCAATGATCGTGAACTTATTCTCACGCTACACTCAATATCGTATCGCCTAACCGTCTCGCAGTTATAGATAGGAAAAAGGGTAATTATATTCCACTCCTAAGGAACTAAAATGAAAGGAGAGATGATATAACTGATATAGTTCAATCCAAAGTAAAGAAAGCTACCAAATAAACCCATCGTTGACACCTCCTCTTCTTTAACGTATATTTACATTGTATTTATCATTTTGCCTCTGTTTACGCTCCTACTTACATGTTTGTTGTAATTCGTTAAAAAGGAACAAGATTTCTTTTTGGATCGAACTAAGGGCCTTCCTTACACTTTCGGCATTTTCGAAGAATACAAGGGAACATCTCTAATTTTTTAAGTAATTCTTTGGTCTTATTTCTGAAGTGTTAACGTGAATTCTACTAGGACAGAATTAGGCAAATTTCGGAAGAAAAATATCCCCCTCCTCGAATTCGTTGGATGAACAAATTTATGTCACTTCTGATGGTAGCATTCGAATCGTCATGAAAACTGTCGACTGTGGGGTATTGTTGAGTTCAGAAAAACTTTAGAGTTATTCGTTGAATTACTTGGCATTAATTATCCTCTCAAAAAATCGTTTTTTTTGTCTGATTTAGGTGAGTATTTTGAGGATAGAAAATGAAAAGCTATTTTTACATATTCTGTTGAATATTAGTTTCATCTTTCACACTTTTAAGTGGTTCAACGACTGCTGCACCCACTAACAATCCGAGTGAAATCGCAACGAGAGTCATAACAACCAAAATAGCATTCGCAACAGCGGTGGAGTAACTTCGGCTTACTAACGTAACCAAGCTGATAAAACCAAGAGATCCAGGAACAAGGATCCAGAACGCTGGTAAGATCGATACAAAATCCGGTGTTCGACGAGGAGATAGTCCTATATAAGTCCCACTTACTGTCATGAGTAGAGATCCTAAAAAACCTCCAAAATAGCTGCCGACCATAATACTTCCCAGTTGTTGCCCTATTAATGCTACGTAAAGATTCAGCAAGACCCAAGGCATATCCCTTTCACGTATGCACATGAATAAATACACCCCAATTCCAAAAATTAGAACGCCAAGATATGGCGCCCACAACCCAAGGGTGTTGAGAGGTTTGATCGTCAGGAATCCTTGTTCAGTCGTTCCAACAACTTGATTTCCTACTACAATTCCAAAGAGTAGGAGAAATAGAATCGCCACTCCATAAATAGCCCTGCTTGCACCAGAGACCATATTGCCAGTAGCAAGTTCAAACATTCCAGTTGTTAATGTAGCGCCAGGCAGAAAATAGGCAAGCGCCGGAATGACCAAAATGAATGAGCCCGTGATAAGTCCTTGCTTTATGCCCAGGGACAATAAGGCGGACACGAGAAATGCTGCGAATACAGGTAGAATTAGTGAAAATCTCGGTCTATTTTGACTTAAAATGAGTAATACCCCTACGACCCCTCCGAACACCCCTGACACTATTAGCTGCTGTGGAGTAGGATACAGCAGCAATCCAAGCCCTATCGCGAATAGAATATAGCCGACAAATATTCCAACGGGGCCAAAACGATGTTTCTGGGAAAGAATCTGTTTGATGAGCTTCGTGCCGTCTTTGGGAGAGATGTTCTTGTATTCCGCTTCATAAATTAAGCCATAAAGTTCTGAGACTTTATTCAACTGTAGTAGAGCCTGTGATTGATTGGCTACAGTTACGGCGATGGGTGCAGATTCATGCGATCCAAGTTTTATTATCAGGAAAGTCGGAGAAAGCAATATCTCTGATTGTACCCCGTACGCAACAGCAATACGCTCTAATATTGAAGTTATAGCCACCACCGACACACCTGCAGATGTAAGCGCTTTTCCTAATTCAGTAAGAAATTCGAAAAGGCCTGGTGGAGGAGAATTGCCGCAGCTATTTGCAGCGTTCTTTTTCACTTCCGGTGATAGATTATTATTTTTGCCGTTAATCCTCATAAATTTGACAACGTGGTCTTGAACTTTTTCATGCCAATCGCATTCGATTTGGTAAAGTCACTTCGTTGTATCGGACAACTACCTATATACAGTCGTCTCTTGTTTTAAACAAACTCCTTTGTGAAGAATCTTCTTTCAATAAGTAAACAATATTAAGTCGTAAAAAAGGCTATTGGGAGGGGAACCATAAAAAAACAGCACAAATTGTTTACGGGCTCCCCTCGAGCCAAAGGAGGTAAAATGTAATTCAAAATATATAAATTTTAATATAAAAATTTATCGATGAATAGTGATTTTTTTACGAGTTATTTGTAATATTCTGAAAAAAGTCCGAAAAAATGTTAATTGAGGTCCATACGTTTTTTGAGGAATGTTTAGAGCTATAAAATGTGCACGGAATGCGCAACAATAGCCTATAGATCGAGATAAACTCTAATAATTGCTTCACGTGTCAAATCATGCGGTTGAAGTGGTGTTAAGAAGCTGGCATACAGCGCAAATGGTTCGCCGTAAAAAAACACATACTAAACTTTCGAAGATCCGTAGAGCACTATTGAGTATGGAGATCCACCTAGTGACAAAAAATAGTTGAAGTCAAGCGGTGGATCTCCTTCTCTAATAGTAAGGAGGTGAATCCTGATTATTATATACAATTCTATATATAAAAACTTATCTATAGATTTGGCCAGGGAAATTTTTATATATGGATATGATCAGAAACAATTTTCTATTAATTATAATGGAAACTGCTTTTTCCGTAATGAGAATTGAAAATTTGAGTAACATGAACAAATTACAATGTAATTTTGAAGTTTTTTAGAGTAACACATATCTATAAACTAAGACTCGAAATTCGATCAACTGTGTTTGTCAGAGTATCATGAGAATTTTTTATGTAGGGTGAATTCGCCAGGACGTTTATCTATATGTTTGCATATATTGAATGAGAGAAGGGAAAACCTGCGAGTATATGGACAGAGCTATGACTTCAAAAGAACCTATTGAAAGTATCATTAGCAATTGCCAGCTTATAGAACGTGGCGTCGAAGAACTCTCGTTGGGAGTGCTTGAGTTTGAACGGTTCATGGAAAAACAGCCGTCATTTGTGCAGCCATTTGTTAAAAGTGATTTTAAATCAGGTATCGGGTTAAGCATGGAAAAATTGCAGAGATTTCTTGACCAATTGGAAATCTGCTTCAAAAGAATCGAAAACGATGCGAAACAGCTTGTAGCAGTTTGCGACAAAAAAGAAGGCGAAATTGAAACATCCGCAGCAGTAACAAAGCTAATTGATTCAACAACGTCATTTCTGAATGCGTCAAATGTTGTGATAGAGACAATAAATAAGTTGAGTGTTTACTTACAGAGTTTACCTGACAAAATGAACATGGTTCCTAAGCAATTTATGAGCGATGATGAAAGAAAATCACTATTACAGTTGATGCCAGAATATGAAGGAAAGACCAAGACCTTGGTACAACTTTTTGAAACAGTACGAGTTCAGCTGGATCGGTTGAATGATAATCCAACGAATTGAGTCTATAATGAAATTATGGAACGATCAGTGTCAAGTGCATGGTGGCCAAAGTGTGTCGCAGAAGGGTATAGTAATAACTGATTTAGCTGCTAATCTTATAGTATAACATTACGAAGAAGACACAATTGTAATACAATTAAAATTGTATACGTATTTGCTGTATGGGTATACAAGCTCTTTTTTAGAAAGATTTACAGACAAGAGTTTTTCATTCGTAATTGTTAGAGGGAAAGTAGCGTCTTCTTTATTCAATGTTTTGTGTAAAGCAACGTGGTGCTTTTTGACGTCGTAGATGCCATGCATTGTTATCCATCTCCACTATCGCCTTGTGCTATCCTTATAATGCAATTACATAAGCATGAGCAGCATCTTCTGTTGGCAATGTATGAACATTGCGTTTAGTCACTTTTGTTAAATTCTTACCTTGCAAATGATAACTCCAATGGAAGAAAAACGCGCAGAAGAAGAGTACCGGTCAAATTAAAGTAGTATTACTTCCATTTTTAGTTTGTACGAGCGTATAGCGCAGCTCGCATATAAAACAACAGTAGCTGCACATACCCGTAACTAATCCACAAAAAGGGGGTGAAAGAGAGATGCCTGTCATGGGTCTACAACTGATGATAACAGTGATCCAGTCTCTTAGTCTGGCACTTGAAGCGGCTTTCCCGCTACTGTCGCCAATTATAAGCTTAGTTACACTAATA
>CAYYMO010000110.1:0-2679 GCA_964472955.1 uncultured Methanomicrobia archaeon
GTTGCAATAGGTTTCAGCCTTGATTACCTCTGGAGGCATCGTGGATATTATAGAGCAAAACTGTTGTCATTGCAGCGAAAAAATTTTAGTATATGTAGAAAGTTCGCATTGAAGATTGTTCTTACGAGTGGGGCACTCTCGCTCTATGACCTCAAAGCACCGCGGGAGGTTGAGGCACTGTCTAGGTATATAGGAATGGATGGGACAGAATCAGAATCAGCGTTAAGTACCATCCCACGTACTATCTTGAATAAAAGGCTAAAAGGTGTTAAATCGGGTAAGGAGCACCTATGAGGGTCTTACCCCCAACATTACGAGATAGTGTCAGATATGTGGCTTTTGAAGTTATTTCTGACAAGATCATAAACGCCAGAGACATGAAAAATGAGATCCTTTCAGCAACAACCTCTTTACTTGGAGATGTGGGTTTAACTGGTCTTGGATTTGAGTTAATTAGTTTTGATGGTCAGAAGGGACTTTTACGATGTAGACGTAGTCACACAGAAGATGTAAGATCGGTGCTTGCGACGATTTTCAACGTGAAAATGTATAGACTTAGCGTACGAGTCGTCGGGGTGTCAGGAACGCTGGCAGGAGCTAAAGAAAAATATTTGTAAACAGAAAAAAGCTCAAAAACACTACACATCTTTTAATATTACGAGGCCCATATCTGAAAAGGCTACAACGATCCACGACAGCGAAATTGATATAGTCACAGATGACAATAAAGTCATAGATCGTTCAGATGTCGGACTAGTTAACATTACGATACACGATAATAAGGAGCTGAAATAATGCAGATGGCACCGCAAATGGGATATGATAGAGCCATAACGGTATTTTCACCGGATGGTAGGCTCTTTCAAGTTGAGTATGCTCGCGAAGCAGTTAAGAGAGGCACTACGTCAGTAGGTATAAAAGCAAGCGATGGGGTGGTGCTTCTCGTCGATAAAAGAATTGCCAGTAGGCTTTTAGAGCCCCAGTCGACCGAGAAGATATTTCAAATAGATGATCACATTGGTGCAGTAACTTCAGGTCTTGTTGCAGATGCTCGCGCCCTCGTCGATCGCGCACGAGTTGATGCTCAAATTAATCGGGTTGTATATAATGAACCCATCGGAGTTGAAGTTCTTGCAAAAAAGATTTGTGATCACAAGCAGACCTTCACCCAGTATGGCGGCGTGAGGCCGTATGGAACTGCACTTCTCATTGGTGGAGTGGATGATGAAGGCCCTCATCTCTTTGAGACCGATCCTAGCGGTGCGCTTTTGATGGTCAAAGCTACCGGAATCGGGTCTGGGAGAAACGCAGTGATGGAAGTTTTAGAAGAGAAATATGATGAAAATGCGAACATCGAGAAGACAATAGACCTGGGGCTCGAAGCGCTATACAAAGCTACTGAAGGCAAGTTAACAGTCGGTACGGTTGAGATAGCAGTGGTGGACGCGAAAGATTATAAGTTTAAAAAGATAGAACCTAAAAAGGTTGAAATTTACGTAAAGGGCATACTAGAAAAGCTTTCGCAATAGAAAACTGTGTCGGCGAGACATAGGGAAAGTGGATAATAACAGACTAGAGGGGAAAAAATGGCCACTCTTGATGAAGCAGTAACAGTTCGATATGTTAAGGGTGGAGAACATTTTGAAGTGCTAGTGGATCCTGATAAGGCGCTCAGAATAAGGGAAAAACGTGATTCCGATATTGAAGGAGCGCTAGTTGTTGAAGAGATTTTCAAACATGCGTCGCGAGGAGACAAGGCATCAGAGGAAGGAATAAAAAAGATCTTTGGAACTACAGATACGATTAAAGTTGCTGAAAAAATAATTAAAGAGGGGGAAATCCACCTTACCTCAGAACAACGTCGAAGAATACAAGAGGATAAAAGAAAACAAGTCGTAAATATCATTGCAAGAAATGCGGTGAATCCGCAGACCGGGGCACCTCACCCACCAGCGAGGATAGAAAAGGCAATGGAAGAGGCGAAGATGAGTATAGATCCTTTCAAAAACGTTGACGAGTTGGTTGGCGTAGTAATGAAGGCAATCCGCCCCATGATCCCTATAAGATTCGAAGAAATTGACATCGCTGTTAAAATACCAGCGGACTATACGGCGAAGTCTTATGGAGAACTCCAGAATTTTGGAACAATAATAAAAGAAGGATGGCAAAAGGATGGTGCTTGGATCGGTGTGGTTAGATTTCCGGCAGGGCTGCAGAACGACTTTTACGAGCTTGTCAACCGGCTGACTAAGGGCGAAGCCGAGACGAGGAAAGTGAAGCGAGATGGTATTAAATGAAGAACAAGGAGATCGTGGACAAAAACATTGTCGTCCCAGGAGACTTACTTTCTGATGATCCTACCAGGTCAGGTGAAGGAACATATGTTGAGAATGGAAAGGTTTATTCTCTGATTTATGGAATTTTCGACGACAAGGACAAAATACGTGTAATCCCACTATCTGGAAAGTATATCCCCTCAATTGGGGATATTGTCATAGGGTTAATAGTTGACATAAGTTTCTCTAATTGGAAAGTTGACATCACCTCCCCTTACGAAGCATTAATGCACATCTCTGAATACCCACGTAGAATTGATTCAAGTGAAATGTCGAAGATAATGCGAGTTGGAGATCTCGCGATATTTAAAGTTGTAGACGTAGACTCTTCAATGAAAATTGA
>CAYYMO010000111.1:0-8870 GCA_964472955.1 uncultured Methanomicrobia archaeon
CCGTGTATTTATGGCCCTTTATTCCGGACTGTCCAATCTATACGATGCTTGCAGTTGTTGTCCTTGTAACATACCTTCTTAAGAAAAAAAGTGTCGATCTGTTAAGCTTCATCGCTTCGATAGGATTGGCAAAATATGGAACGTGGACTGTTTTAGTGGTGCTTGGTTTTAGCCCTTTCTACTTCTCAATTAATAGCAGCTTGTATGGCGTACTGGCTTGCGTACACGTTTTGATGGCTCTCGAGTTCATTTTACCGTTGTACATAATAAAAGGGATTAAAAAAAGTTATGTAATAACCGCTTTCACGTGGTTTTTCCTGAATGACTTCTTCGACTACTATGTCGGCACACACCCGCCTATACCGTCGTGGGGCATAAGCAGTGTCGCTTTCATGACCTTTGCTATGACGCCAATTTTTATTATTGGCGTTTGTCTGATACACAAATTTTTAAATGATGCTAACCTAGATGTATACGCTTTTGCGGGGGTTGCCAAGCTAGGTCAAAGGCGCAGGGCTTAGGACTATAGATATGCTTAGTAAGAAACCCTGTCTCATAGGAGTTCGTGCGTTCAAATCGCACCCCCCGCACAATCTTTCCAAACAAAAAGCGCTATTTTGTGGATTTTCCGATGTCGATTAAAGATAGTCTGATCCTATACAGCTGTATACTCAGTTTAGCACTTAACAAAAAAATTGTGGTTCCACAAATGTTAAATAAAAGCTTAAAGTAAAATTTGTAAAAATAGAGTAACTTCGTCAACGATTAATAGCTATCATTCGGGCGTTACTTTGTTTTAGTACACTTGAGGTGATTAAGATGGGTTTGTTAGATTTGTTATTAGGGAGGAAAAAGCCCGAGAGTGAAATGCCTACAGCGGGACAAAAGACCGCGGAGAAGCCGATTCAACCGAAGAAATCCGAAGCTACACCGCTTACAAAAGATACAATGGAACATCCATCGGTTGCGAAGCCTGTTTCAGAGCAACGGGAAGAGGTTATCGAGGGCAAGGAGAGCGCAGCACCGTCTTCTAAGGATTACGTCAATGAAGGAGTTGACATATATCAAAAAGGGGACTATCAAGGCGCTTTAAGCAAATTTAAAGCGGCGACGGAGCTGGATCCTGCTATGGCGGCGGCGTGGAGTAACATGGGCTGCGCACTTGGTCAGCTGGGTGACTGTGATGGAGCATTGAACGCGTTTGCGACAGCTCTTGAAATTGACCCCGAAAATCAGCAGGCGAAAGAAGGGAAAGAGCTCTGTCTTAAGATGAAGAGCGTAACATAAGTACGTCGGCGGTATGTTCGAATAACCGTTAGATCAGACTAAAAATCTGATCTTATTATTCATGGCAGCAGGTATAAAAGATAAGCGCTGGGTTCAATTTTGGTCTCAATGCCATCTTTAAAAATTCTAACAGTTCCACCACTTTCTGAAACTGTTATCGCGATCGCCTGTGTATCACGAGTGATAGCCGATGCCGATATGTGTCTCCCTCCTAATCCTTCGAGCTCAACGGATTTTGTATCGACATCAAGGTACCTCCCTGCAGAAATCATAACGCCCTTTTCGTTTACGATAAATACTCCATCGATCTGGGCAAACTCCTTAATTGTTTCCCAGTGAACTTTGTTTTTAATATCTCGTACGTCTTCAGGATAGCCTTCAAATGGATTCAGGATGAGTTGATGTGACCTTTTTAAGACCTCTTTTGTATCACCAACAATAAACGCAGTCCCCACCTTTTTGCCCTCTCTTCCCTCCCGGCCAATTTCAAGTGCGAGGCTTAAAATAGCTTTGAGCGTAGATGCACTAACGCGCTCGCTGCTTTCATCTATTGTTCTAACTGGAGTAAATTGTTTAAGATCGCTGATTATAATTGATGACAAGTCCTGAAGACATAAAACACCAATAATATACCCTTTTCTTACTATGTCCTTAATATACGCCAGTGTTGCGATATCTTGCACGATTTTGACGTTCTTAAACGCAGGTGTCGCAACATTGTATTTTAAACTCTGAATGACATCATCGGAAAAAATTTCCTTTAGTTCCTCATTCATCTCACGAGCTATTGCTGAAGTTTGAACGAACGTTACGGGAACTTCAAAGGGTGTTTGTTCAAAGACTTGGTCAGAAATCAGAAAAATATGTTCCGCACCGATCTTTTTCGCGAGATCATTAGCGGATTTTATAACTAACGCACATACTTCGTTCATAAGTGTAGCAGATTTATAATTACTCTAATTGTATATCACATGATATGTTTCACCATTTAATTGCATTGTTAACGAGCGATAATGTGACGTGTAATATTTGTATCACTTTCGACTAATTGCGTTTGAATGAAAGAATTTGATGCAGATTTGCATATACACTCGAGATATAGCTGGGGCGTAAGCCCTCTAATGGATCTAGAAACAATTTGTAGAATGGCACGCATCAAAGGGATCAAAATAGTCGGTACCGGAGACTGCTTGTACCTTGATTGGGTTAAAGAACTTGAATCAAAACTCGAGGAACGCAACAACACGTATAGACTTGAGAACACGTATTATATACTCCAATCTGAAGTAGAAACAACGTTAAAAGGGAGGGTACACCACCTTATTTTTTTCCCGAATTTTTCATCGATATATGAATTACGAGATAAAATATTAAACGAGGGGTACTCAAAGCTTACCACCGGAAGGCCGATGCTAAAACTGTCTCCTGAAAGGCTTGCTGAAATAGTTGTAGAAGTCGGTGCACTTGTCGGCCCTTCACACGCTTTTACTCCTTGGACGTCAATGTACGCCTTTTTTGAAAGTATCACCGACTGTTATGGAAGAAATACAGGCGAGATATACTTTCTAGAACTTGGATTAAGTGCGGATACAAGTATGGCAAAAACGCTCACAGAATTAAACAACTGCACTTTTGTATCGTTTAGCGATGCTCATTCTCCCTACCCTGATAAGCTCGGCAGAGAATTCACGAGGTTCAAGCTTAAAAATCCGAGTTTTCCAGAGATAAAGAAAGCTCTCATGCTGGCTAAGGGAAGAGAGATAACATTAAACGTCGGTCTTGATCCGAGAGAAGGAAAATATCACCTTACGGGCTGCATAAGATGTACGGCAGCGTACACATTGGACGATATAATTGACAACGGGACGATCAAAAAAGTCTGCCCTGCGTGCGGCGGTCCTCTCAAGATTGGAGTTAAAGACAGGATAACAATGTTGTCCCAAAAAAACAGACGCGGTTCAACGGTAAAAAGACCACCTTATGTACATATCGTACCACTCCTGGAGATACTAAGAGCACTAAAGGGACAATCGACCACTAAGACGAAATCTATACAGCATATGTACTATCAACTGATTGAGGAATTTGATACGGAGACAAATATTTTAATTGACGCGCCCTTAGACGAGATAGCACAGGAACACCAAAAACTCGCCGAAATCTTACGAAAGTTTAGGGACGATCGAATCGAGTTTGAATTTGTGGGCAGAGCAGGACATTATGGCAAAATAAAAATTCAATAGTTATCTAATTGTCGCATCTTGTTTTCAATGTTCTTCTTCTCGTACACCTGTAGTACCTTTTGGGGTGTAAGGCCCGAACTTAACATAGCCGAAATTAAAAAATGCAGGCAATCTATCAGCTCTTCGTGAACCGACCCCCATTTTTCTTCGGTCAAGATATGTTTTTTCCACCATTTTCTATCACCGGTAATGACTACTCCAAGGCTATTTCTGGTCTCATAGGACTCATGTATGAGGTGGCCGAGCAGAGCAATTACCTTCTCTTCTTTATCCCATTCACTAAAAGGTGGTTTGTTTTGAACCGATTCATCAAAGCTCTTTTGAAGTTCGAATATCCTTTCAAGCTTGTCCATGTGGTAACCTTGCATGACTCGCATAATATTTTTACCGATTTGTGATTTTGACAGCTTTATAAGAAAGAACGCAGATAGAAATACTCAGCGAGGTATATTGCTTGCTTGCTACAAATTTAAGTGGGTATCCAACTCGACCGAGTATTAATATGATTAGAAACTTGGTAAAATACGGCGGGGAGAATCCATTTGATATAGCGGTAAAAGAAGCAGTAAAGGACCAGATAAACGCAGATATGGATCTTGTTACCGATGGACAAGTAAGAGACATAATCCACACATTTGCTTTACATGTGCCGGGCATGGAAGCAGATGATCAACCTCTTATACGCAGTCCATTGAGCGTACCGAACGATACCTCAACAGTATATGACTTTGCTATAGCGACTAAAGTAACTAATGATCCTAGAAAGGTAAAAGCAGTTCTACCCGGACCTTATTCCTTTGTTGAGAGATGCAGGCTTGATGTCGCTTCAGGTTATGAAAGAAAAGATGATATAGACTTGCTCTTTGATGTTGCTAAAATAATTAAATATGAGATTGATGCATTAAGAAACATCGGAGCCCGGGCAATTCAAATCGTTGAATCAATGGAGAGAATCACTGATCTTGAGGTTTTCATTGAATGGCTAGATAGTATTTTTAACAAAGTGAAGATCCCTATTTGTCACATCGAAGGAGACATTGGAGCTTCTTTTTTAACATTGCTCGATGCGAAAACAAAAGTCCTGTCTTTCGATGTAATCAATTATCCGAAGAACAGTACCGTAATAAAATTTGCAGAACAGATTGATACGCGTGAGAAAATACTTTCTTTAGGTTGCGTTGATGCCTTAACTGATGCTATTGAACCACTCGATAAAATCGAAAGAAGAATTTCTGAATTTGTTGAACTGCTCGATTATGAAGCTATTTGGGTTTCACCAAACGCAAGTTTGTCGAATTTGAATCGAAACATCGCCTTAAAGAAACTAGAGGCGCTAAGTGATTTAAAAGTCAAGATCGCAGAGAAACTCGTGTAACCTAACCTAAAAAATGAAATATGACCCTTTGAATCGTAAATGAGATATAGTAAATGTCTAATTCTAATTTCTGGAGTTGATAACGTGCTAAGCGTTAATGAGATTTCGATGGGAATAGTCGAAGACATGTTGGATTATACGGAAGAATTGAAAATTGAAGCTTTTGAACTTGACAACGGCTCCATGGTGATTGATTGTGGCGTTAACGTCGACGGTGGATACGAAGCAGGGGAAATGTTTACAGAAATTTGTATGGGCGGGCTCGGATCTGTCAATTTGGTTGTACAGAGTATCAAGGCAACGCCTTTCGTATTCATAAATGTAATCACCGATCATCCTGTAGTTTCCACTCTTGCTGCACAGAAGGCTGGTTGGTCGATAAAAACCGGAGATTACAGCGCAATGGGATCCGGACCTGCACGAGCGTTATCCCGTCAACCAAAGAAGACGTATGAATCAATCGGCTATAGGGATGACTATGACTTTGGTGTTTTGGCCCTTGAAAGTGATAAGTTACCAGATGTAAACGTTACAGAGTATATCGCTGAAGCCTGTAGTATCGAACCGTCCAAGTTGACCGTTCTTAATGCTCCTACTTCTTCAATCGTGGGAACGGTTCAAGTAGCAGGAAGAATCGTTGAGGTAGCCGTCTATAAGGCCGCGGAACTAGGATATGATACGTTAAAAATAGTAAGCGCTGCTGGATGTTGCCCTGTTGCTCCTGTCTCTAAAAACTCACTTAAAGCAATGGGCATGACAAATGATGGGATAATCTATTATGGAAGGGTCGTATTTACGGTAAAAGAGTATGATGACGTCTTCGAAAAAATACCTTCTGAAACCTCAGCATCGTACGGCAGGCCGTTCTATGAGACATTCAAAGCGGCAAATTACGACTTCTATAAAATAGATAAGTACATATTCGCACCAGCGCAATTAATGGTTAAGGATATCAGCACCGATAAAACGTTTAAGGGCGGAAGTCTCAATGAAAGCGTCCTCGCCCAATCTTTTGGAATTTAAAGGACGCTGTTTTTGCTTTTTTTATGATGACGCGGTTATTACCCGTCCTATCCCCTTGCTTTTACCTTCCCTAAAAATGAATTTCTGCCCTTCGTACACGTAATAAGGTCTGTATTTAAACTGTATTTTTACCTTACCTGATTGCCCCGCCATCATATATTCAGTTTCAGGCTCAAAAATTACACTTTCTGATATTGTTTCAATGTGGATAACAGGTTCATAACCAGATGTTACTCGAGTGGGATGATTTAAGATAAAAACCTCACTGATAAACTGCCTTACGGCTCTTGGTCGCTTCTTAGAGAGAACCATCCCCCTTTCTATCTCGTGTGGTTTTACGCCCTTGAGCGCAATGCCCACGATGTCACCGGCAGACGCTTTGTCGACTCTGCAGTGATGCATCTCTATAGACTGCGCTTTCACTTGCAAAAACTTACTATCTTTTGTCGGACCAAGATATAGCAACTCCCCAGCGTTTACCGAGCCACTTTTGATGGTGCCACTCGCAACTGGCCCTACTCCTGCAATCTGATAGACTCTATCTATGTAAATTTCGAAATTCAAATGCTGACTAAGATTTCTTTTTGGAAGACTTTTTAAAAGTTCATCAAATATGTCCATGCCTTCCATCGTAACAGGAGATGCCCGTATGATAGGAATTATAGTGCCTTGACTTATCTTATCCTTTATGTTTTCTATTCCATCAGCTGTTTTAAGTCTATAAGGGATTCGACCCACTATTCCTAGAGTATCATGTATCTGGGATTCGACATCCCTAACGCGACTTTCAGTCACCCTGTCGACTTTGGTCACCGCTATTATTGTAGGCAAATCCATCGCAAGCATGATACCGAGATGCTCTCTCGTAACGTGCGTCACTCCATCATCCGCAGCGACCACCAAAAGACCATAATCAAGTTTTGGTCCCACTATCCCTCTTATCGTAGTCCTTAGCCACGGCTCATGACCAACGGTGTCTACGAATGAAATGAGTTTCGTGGATTGTTCGACCACACTTGCTCGCTCCTTTTTGCTGAGAGGATTTTTTAGTCTTATGACGTGGTCGTTAAATCCATAAACGACATAAGATAGATCGGCAGAAAGCCCTCTTTCTATCTCGTGTGGTTTCACATCTAAGTAAAGTCTCGTTTTTCCTGAACCGTCATCTGCAATGCCACTCACTATGGTGCCTACAAGTGTGCTTTTGCCGTGATCGACGTGTCCGGCAGTCCCTATGAGTATATGATCCTTCTCGAGTTGCTTTTTTTTAATGGTCAATATGCTAATATAACCATCATTCACCTTATATTCTTCCAATTCACTGACATACGCACAAACTTCAGAAGCTATCTTGCGTAAAACAAAAACAGATTCCTCTAAATTTTCTTTTGGGATGCCCTTTAACTCGCCAGAATCCGTTATCCCTATTACATATTGAGTGGTTCCATTTGATTCAACCAACTTATATTTCATCTGACAAGCAAGTCCTTGTCTCCTTTCGGGTTTTAAATGAATATTTTTTGTTAAAAACTCTTTAAACTCGATATTGTCTCCTTCGCCGTTGATAGCTATCGTTGCTAACCTATCAAAGTTTGGAACCATAAATGGTATTTGTTTTATAGGTGTTATTATAAAAGCATCACGATAGGGCGGTGAGTTACTTCTACTTTTTGATATAAAAAGAATTTACGTCCATTTACCCACTTTAATACCGATCAAAAAGTATTACTATATACTCACGACTGATAGGATCAACATTACGACGACTTTACGTTGATAGATGCACAGTTTTACCGATAATTCAACTGCTGCAAGATAGTGAAAGGTAGCAAAACACGATTCGTATACATCAAATGTGAAGCGTAACTTGAGAAGCCCCTGCTTTCTGCTACCATTTTTAGAAAAAGGTCGCTATATAACAATTTACTAGAATAAATGCCGCTATAACGATGAGTAACATTATATAACAAAGAGCCATTATTTACATGTTAGAATGTTTTATGAATTTTTTTTGCTTTTGGGGTTATTATCTTTCGGCATTCTCTTAATGCTTCTCACTTCAGTTCTTGTGACCACTGTGTGGATAGTCACATCTCACAATAAGACAAAATATAGGGCTATTAATTTGGTTTTGTTTTTCTTAGGTCCTCTAGAAAGTCTGACTAAATATGTGCTCCTTGTTGCCAAAATTGATGAAGGAATTGTAGATAAGACGATTGTCAAGCTGAGATCGCAGAAATCATACGCTGCGTTTATGAGTACCTCAGCAGAAGCAACTGCAATTTTTTTGCCTCAATGTCTGCGATCACCATCGTGCCCAGCAAGTTTGCTTGAAGAGGGGATAGCATGCGAAAGATGTGGGAAATGTGAAATTCGTAATGCCCAGTTAAAAGCTCTTAACCTAGGTTATATGTTTTTTGTCGTTCCGGGATCAAGTTTTATAAAACGAATGGCGAAAAAATACAAGCCAAAAGCAATTTTGGGTGTGGGCTGTTTGCAGGAGGTCAAAGAAGGACTTGAAATGTGTGCTAAAATGAAAATACCGGCACTCGGAGTGGTTTTACTACAAGACGGCTGTGTATCGACCTTACTTAATTGGAGCTCGTTTTATGATCTGCTCGAAAAAGCTTAACTTAACTTAACTCGTCTTATCTTCTCTCGTCATGTAAAAGGCTGCCCTACCAAAATTTTTTAACGTTAAGTGAATATCATTTACTACTTCCGATCCGAGAGGCCTGATTAAAGAATTAGACCCCACTTTATAGGCAAGATTCAAAATATCAATCTGAATTTCAATTGGTGGTCTAATTGAATAAATCAAACTCGCCCCAGTATATATTGACAAGCGCGGATTTGATATGTCGTCCTTTACATAAATACCTCTTATCTTTTCATCAATCTGATCAACATCGATAATATCAGTCACGATGACTTTGAAACAT
>CAYYMO010000112.1:0-4437 GCA_964472955.1 uncultured Methanomicrobia archaeon
GGCGTTGTATACGGCCCACTTCGCATCATGCGGGGTGACTGGTCCGGAGAAGACCCGGTAAGTGTGCCCTGACTGGAGACGAAGCCATCCAAGACCATCGTAGGAATAAACTGGCGCGAAACTCACGCTGGTGATGTCCCATGCATAGATAGCGATAGCGGTGTCGTCCATGGCATAGTAAGGCGGCGTGGCTGACTGTTTATAGAGTGCTGCGTGAGGCGCTATCCAGCTATAGCCATTGTCCGTGTTAGTGATGTCCCATTCAAGATAGGTCGAGTGCAGAGGCACTGAACGAACGGTGGTGATAGTCACAGACGGTGCTACTGTGGCTTCACAAACCCCAACTAGTGAGAGAATCAGTGGCACCACCAACAATATCGAAAGTACTTCCCGCTTCATTTACTGGCCCTCTAGCACTCTCGCTACATTTCAGAGTATTGTACGCGCAGAATGTAATTAATAAATAGGTACAACTATTAATTATTTGGTGTTATTGGTTCTCTCTAACTATCTTTCCAGGTTTGTTTGCTAAAACCATCTTAGAAGATTGGAAAAGACTATTACAAGAGTTAGAACAAGCCAGAAGAGTTAGTAGTATTGTTTTAACAAATCAAGTTCACGAAGGGTTCGATTATAACGTAGTTCTACCTCCAGTCTGACATGAACACTTGTAGTATGTAATGTGCTGGGTATTTGAATTTGGTAGTTCCGTTTGCTACTTCTTGTTCAAGTCACATCATCAGGTTCATAATCCTGCTCACAAGATCGGGGGGGAGGAGCTTCAAAATATTCCACGCCACGTAACCAAGAATCAGCTCCTCAAAGTAACTGAGACTTAGTGACGCTAGATGTCCCAAGTCTACCAAGTCTACCATTCCTTCACCTCTTTAATTTGGGAGTACCTATCATTTATTTGTATTGTATTAACAGAAATTCAGCAACGGATGTGAAAGACTATCGTTTCGGGAGATTAGCGAGAGGTGAAATACTGCCATAGTCCCCTACTGCGCGGGGGCAGTGGCGGGAGGACACCGTACGGCAGTCATCTTACTACAGTATGTGTGATATTGGACTGCCACTCGTGGATCTTTGCGTAGTTGCGTATCAAATAAAGCAAAAAGATTCAAAAAGATTCCTTAGTAAACATCAGAAGTTTGACTCATCAAGGTCGAGTGCTGTCGATCAGAATACGCTTTGAGCTTGTGTAATTCGAACGAACTGTGGTTGAACACCGACGACGAGTGAGCACGCAATTTTTTTCGCGTTCTCTGTGCCCGCATATAACTGCCTGCCTTACCATGTCACTAATCGTTAATCGTTGTAACATTATTGCATCTAAAAAAACGTGGAGCGATGAGAGATCATAGGTAACATTGAATAAATGTACACTGAAAGTTACTCGCTCACTTACTCTCTCAGAGAGACGCTCAGAACACTTTCATGCTGCGCATTTAGATAACGTACTAGTAGTCTTCGCTCTGAATTGATGTCATGAGTGGGGTAAACCTCTCCATTTGTATGTCGTGCCTCCATTTTTTTGATACGTGTCCGGATCCTGCTGGCCGTGGTCTAGGCGATACGGTCGACGCACGGCAAAAGTGGAATATCAGGAAATGCAAAGGATTCGAACCATACAACCCTTGAGATAAGTAAACGTAACTCTATTAACCTCGTCAGGTCAGGGATTGGCATTCCTGGGTCGGGCTGCTAAAATGCACAACGTCCTTGTCCTCGCTATTTATAATGTCGACGTTGTGGCGTTGGAGAGAGACTGATTATGGGATACCTGTACTTTACCATTTTACCGTGCCGGAGAACGTGAAAGCTATTTAACTGGTGGTTTACCACATGGAGGGCAGACATGGACGTCGGACTTTTCCTCCTCAGCTTTGTACTCATCTATGCGGGCAGTACCCTCTTTACGAATGGGGTTGAATGGCTCGGACGCAAGCTCAGTCTCTCTGAAAGCGTCGTCGGATGCGTGTTGGCCGCCGTGGGTACGGCACTCCCAGAGACGCTCATTCCTATCTTAGCGATTTTCTTCGTAGGAGGTGAGAGCGGGCATGACGTTGGGATTGGCGCGATACTCGGCGCGCCATTTATGCTCGGCACTCTCGCGATGTTTGTCACAGGGGTTTCTATCTTCGTGTTTCGAAACCGTCGGGGGCAGGAAGCTGCGTTAAATGTACAGGGTTCGACAAAAGAGAGAGATTTAAGCTTCTTTATCATTACGTATTTCACTGCAGTGATGGTATCGTTTATACCAAGTGATACTATAAAACCTGTGCTTGCGCCTCTTTTCATTGTTATCTATATTGTATACCTTGTGAGTACCTTCAAAGGTCAAGATTCATGCTGCGACGCAGTGCTTGACCCGCTGACATTGCACGTGCTCTCTGCAAAGCTGAAGAAAGGCACGGCGAGAGAAGACCCCTCTGTGTGCCACACCGTTATACAGGTGGTGCTGTCACTCGTGTTGATTATAGCAGGAGCGCAACTGTTTGTTGCCCAAATCGTAAGCCTGGCTGAGTCGTTACGCCTCGATGCGATTCTCCTCTCGCTGATCGTCGCTCCTGTTGCCACAGAGCTCCCCGAGAAGCTCAATAGCGTCTTGTGGGTGCGACAGGGCAAGGATGCCCTCGCACTCGGGAACATCACCGGCGCCATGGTCTTTCAAAGCTGTATCCCTGTGGCATTTGGCATTGCTTTCACGCCGTGGACTCTCGGGCGATTTGAGGCTATAAACGTATCACTTACCCTTGTTGCTGGCATGGTGCTCTACATTCAGGTTATGAAAAATAGGTTGAGCGCACTCTCACTTCTTTTCAACGGAGTATTCTACTTCATTTTCTTAGGGCTCGTCGCAATGTTTGTGTAGTATTCTCTTGATATTCAGCACTTGCGTCTGCCGCTAAATAATGTGCCGATTATTATGTTCAACGTTCAACGTTAATACTCAGAAAATTTTGAGATAATAGGTTAAGAGCTCCCTTATCGCGTTAAAGCTGTACATCGCACAGACTTAATCGTCTACCTCTTTTCATCCCGTAACAACTATAGTTAGCGTAGAGTGATTTTGCAGTCAACTAGGCCCCATTTATCGTAGCAGTTGCATCTGTAGCCTAAATTATCAAAATCTTTTGGGGTTAATCGATCAGAATGATGCCTCCTTTAAAAAGTCCTTGTGAGAGGCCCCATAACATTCGATCAGCAGTGATAGCTGCGATATCCATCAGTATGTATATATGTAAGAGGATGAACATTGGCCCAACAGAGGAGGTACTTGACATGGGTCAGATAGAGGAGCCCACGTTGCGTGTCCTGGTCATCGATCACGAACTTTCAGCCGACACTGCGCGGGGCAGCAACATTAGAGCCATCGTCTCAAGCTTGGAGAGCCGGGGGATGGATGTCATTAAGGCACGTAGTAGCGATGAGGGGATATCGGTATTCATTGCCGATCCATCCCTCGACTGTATCATTATCAACGGGGATCTCGTGCAGATGGAGGAGGAAAAGAAGGTCACCCCCCGACTCATCCCACAGCTACGTTTAAGAAATGAAGATGTTCCGGTTTTTCTGATCACCGAGCGCGCGACTCTGTCCTCAATACCCCTAGATGATATCCAGGAGATCAACGAATATATCTGGGCTCTGGAGGATACCCATGACTTCATCAGTGGGCGGGTCGAAGCCGAAGCCAAGACATACAGGAAGAGTCTTTTTCCCCCCTTTTTTGGAGAGCTGATTAAATTTTCCCAAGTTCATGAATATTCTTGGCATACTCCTGGCCATGCAGGAGGGGCGGCATTTCTCAAATCACCGGTGGGAAGCCAGTTTTACCGGTTCTTCGGAGAGGAACTCTTCCGTTCAGACCTCTCCGTCTCGGTCGAGGCCCTAGGATCCCTTCTTGCCCATTCAAGTGTCATTGGCGAGGCTGAGCGCCAGGCAGCCAAGATCTTCGGAGCTGATCTTACTTATTTCGTCACCAACGGGACATCCACGTCCAATAAAATCGTTTTCTTTGGCACTGTTGTCAGGGACGAAATTGTCCTAGTAGACCGCAATTGTCACAAATCTATCGAGCATGCTCTAATCATGACAGCAACCACCCCCGTATACCTCATCCCGACCAGAAACAGATACGGTATTATCGGCCCTATCCCTGCCCCGGAGATGAGACCCGAAACCGTCCGGGAGAAAATTGCAGATAATCTCATGCTTTCAGATCGCGGCGATGCCCGGCCGGGCCTTGCCGTTATCACCAATTCGACCTATGACGGGCTCTGTTACAATGTGATCAACGTGGGATCGCTCCTAGGCAAGAGTGTTGACCGCATACTCTATGATGAGGCCTGGTATGCTTATGCGCGGTTTAACCCTCTTTACCGAGAGCGGTACGGCATGCATGAAGGGCCCAGAGACGGCCCCACCGTT
>CAYYMO010000113.1:0-4821 GCA_964472955.1 uncultured Methanomicrobia archaeon
AAGATTATCTGGAGAGTTTAAAAATGAAAATAATAGATCTTTCCAATACAATCGAAAATAATATGCTGTTATACCCAGGGGACATAGCTCCCGTCGTCGAACCGTTCAGTTTAATCGAAGAAAGTGGAGCAGCTATTGCTAAGCTAACACTCGGAACCCATACAGGAACCCACGTTGATGCTCCAAATCATATATTAAAACAAAGAGAGGCTGTACATGAAATCCCGCTTGAGAACTTTGTAGGGGGGGCATGGGTTTTCGACTTTTCGTACAAGACGGCGGGCACTGGATTAGTGGAGGAAGACTTCAAAGATAAATCCAATGTGCATACTAATGATATTGTTATTTGTTATACGGGTTCAAGTGAATATTCGAAAAATGAGGACGTAAGAACTCGTTATGTATATATAACCAAATCAGCTGCTGCATGGCTTGTAAGAAAAAAAGTAAAGGCTGTTGGAATTGACTCGCTTTCAGTTGAACGATTTGGTTCAATGGATCACTACGTTCATAAAACACTGTTAAATGACGGAATAACCATAATTGAAAATTTATCAAATAATTTGAAATTCATAGCTGATCAGAAAGTATTTTTTGTGGCAGCTCCGTTAAAACTAAAAGGATTGGATGGTTCTCCTGTTAGAGCTTTTGCAGTTATTTGGTAGTATTTACAATCCCTTGATAATTGCCAATGGTATATCAGAAGTGCTACAGACTTTGCGGTCTTAACACGCAAATTTCAAAAAAAGAACCAGAAAATTATGCCCAACCCGGAACCTTCATAACTAAAAAAAATGTGTATAACGCCATTTTTTCCGAGTTACTCTAACAAAATCTCGAGAGAGCAAATTCAGGCACTTATGCAGGAAAAAACTTTACTATCTTACAGGACAATAATGGTATGTAACAAAAACTTGCAAGGTGAAGAAGGAGTATGGCTGAAGCAACTATCTGTGATATGAAAGGCAATCCTATTTCTGAAGGCACATACGTTAAGTATTCAGGAACTGACACAAGGGGAAAAGTCAAAGAGATACGATCAGATGACAGTAAAAATTGGGTATTACTTGATTCTACCGAGTTGCTCTATGATTCAAACTACATAGAAGTCATACGAGAAGAAGAAAAGGCAGCAGATAGAGAGGCCCAATCGCTAGAGGAATTTAAAAAGAGACTCGAAGAGAAGCGCGCAACGCTCCAGAGAGAAATGACGAACGTCGATGAGTGCGGCGCTTAAATTAATGCAAAATGTTAAATCGCTCGCTTAACTTTGGGAACAAAAGAGCGACTGAATTCATTTCTAGTGCTCTTCTATAAATTTCCTAGTTTCTTCTATTAAGAAATCACGTATTTGCTCAATAGTCTCTCTGTCGGCTCTAAAAGCCAGCAATTCTCTTGAGATGGCCTCTTCAAAAGCAGTTTCTACACTGGCAGAAACTTTAGTAACGTCCAAGTCAAACTTCTTGCTCGCTGCTATGATAACTTTGCTCGGGATTCCAGGCGGTACTATAAGTTCGTAAACGCCTTTTTCATTTTCATTTTCATTTTCATCTTCTGCTGGCTCTTTGTGCTCAGACATAACAGTCATAAATAGATAATGTACTACTTTTAACTATCGCAAGATGTAACAGTTCAGTTTTTATTTAGATGATGCCCTATGGCTACTTTTAGTTAACAAAACATCAATAAAGGCTGCCAATAAGTGGTTTTCGAGTGGCTAACGGGTTTCTAACACCTTTAAGAAGAAGAGCTTTATTTAAATACAACAAATTAAATATGGACATCACGAAAAGCGACTGCCAAGTAACTTTGAGGCTTTAAACTCGATACTGATATGCTAAAACTTAGGTTTGTATCTTCATTGTATTCCTGAAACATTTGTTACCATTGTAGAACAAATCATATAGACACCGATAAAGTAGTTTAACTAAGAATCAAAAACAGTCGAGCAAAAATGAAGGCTATTGTACTTTGTATAACAAAATTGGAGCGTCACGATGACAGCACGAATTGAGCTACACTCGTCACCTAAGGCGTATTATATTGATACCCATAGGGTAATGCCTCCCGCAGAGACTTTAAAACGCGTTGAAACGATAATACCAAATATCGGAGTCACACGAATCGCTGATATTTCAGGACTTGATAGAGTAGGGATTCCCGTTTTTTCGGCAATACGCCCTTCTGCAGCAGACGGTGCAATTTCAGTATATGCAGGTAAAGGAACTACGGAAGCAGAAGCGAGAGTCTCTGTCATAATGGAAGCCGTCGAGAGATTTGCAGCCGAAGTAGAAAATTTTAAAGGTACATTAATCTTCGGCTCTTTCAACGAATTGCGTGATGAGTATAACGTCTTGAGCCCGCAAAGCCTTATATTACCCGGCTCACTTCCCAGGGAAACCAAGATTGAGTGGTATCCGAGTTGGGATTTACTAAGAAACGAAGATATTTTAGTTCCTGCAAACGCTGTATTCCACCCATACAAAGCAACAAAAGGCAGATGGCAGCTATTCCGGAGCAACACGAATGGCCTTGCCTCAGGTAACGTCATGGAGGAGGCAATCTTTCATGGTCTCATGGAGGTTGTAGAGAGAGACGCCTTGAGTATAGCAGAGGCAAACAAAGATCCGGGTGTCGGACTTGCGGCTGACAGTGGCATTATATACGAGCTTTTAAGCAAATTTAATGCTCAAGGAATCGCAATAAAGCTGTGGTACCTCAAAACGGATGCGGGTATCCCGACAGTAGTTGCGGCATCAGATGACGAGCGGTTACGCGATCCAGCTTTGTTAGTTATTGGAGCTGGGGCTCACACGAATCCGACAATTGCGACCTTACGGGCGCTAACCGAGGTAGCTCAGTCACGGGTGACTCAAATACACGGAGCGAGAGAAGACACAGATAGAGAGTTAATAACAAGACTCATCGGCTATGACAGAATGAAAAGGCTTAACAACCACTGGTTTAAGCAACCAGAAGAAGAGCTCAGCCTCGACAATGTTCAGAACATTTCGACGACATCATTGGATGGCGATATAAAAGTTGCACTTAGCCACTTGGACAGCATAGTCGAACGGGTTATAGTTTCAAACATCTCCGTTGACACGATCGGCGTACCAGCTGTAAGAGTCACGATACCAGGCTTTGAAGTTTACTTTATCGATAAAGAACGCATAGGGCTGCGATGCAAGAGATGACCAGCGAAACATGTGTAATTTTCACAGGTCCGAGCCTGAGCTTCGAAGAAGTTAAACGTTATGATCCGGACTTGAGATGCTGCCCCCCTGTAAGTAGAGGCGACGTCAAGAAAGTAGTTGAATTAGGAACAAAAATAATCGGAATTATTGATGGCGTCTTTTACAACAAAGCAGCTGTTTCTCACAGAGAAATACTCGATGCCTTAAAGTTGGGGGTAGTGGTTGTAGGAGGCTCCAGCATGGGTGCTCTCAGGGCATACGAGCTGGACGAATTTGGTATGATAGGGATCGGTACAATCTATAATTGTTACAAAAGAGGTGTTATTGAAAGAGACGATGAAGTCGCATTAGCCTTCAATCCGGTTACGTATGAGCCAGTCTCCATCCCCCTTGTAAATATTAGACAAGCGCTAACAGCTCTCGTAGCAACGAAGATCTTGAGTGTTGAACAAAGAGACAAATTGCTGAAGATCGCACAGAATCTCTTTTATCCTGATAGAAGATTTGAAACCATATTTAAAAATGCACTACGCGACAAAGTAATTTACAAGGAAGATGTAGAGAAAATCGAGAAGTTCATCCGGGCAAATGACATCGACTTAAAAAAACAAGATGCTATAGCAGTTGTGAAAGAAGTTATCCGAATAAAAGGCAATAAGAGGGTATGACCTCGACTAGACCAAATGAGGTCCAGATTATTAATGTTGGATCACACGATAATTGTCAACTAAGGAGATATGTTTCCTCGAGGTCATAGCCCAAAATGCAGTCGTTTGAATCCAAACTCCTGTATGAGATAGGAGAACGGCACGGAACAAGGATTGTACTAATGGGAATAGGAAATGAGCTTAGACACGATGACGGTGCCGCCCAGAAGGTTATTGAACAATTAAACGACTGCGCTGATGAAACTATTTTAGCAGTTGATTGTCAAGACGTGCCAGAAAATTTTACCAGCTACGTCAAACGTTTTAAACCAACTCATATAATTTTAATAGATGCCGTAGATTTCGGAGCAAATCCCGGTGATTTCGAGATTTTTGAAATTCAAGATATTGAATCTGTCGGCGTTACAACTCACAAGGCGTCATTAGCAGTCATGGCTAGCTACCTTCATCGAGAGACCTTTGCTCGTATTTTTATAATCGGTATACAACCAGCCAACTCGAGCTTTGGAATTGGATTAAGTCCCGACGTAAAAAAAGCCGTTAACTCGATTGTTAGATCATTAAGAACAGTTTTAAATTGCTCAACACCATAAACCACACTTTGAGGGTTTGAAATAATATGGAATCTGAGGAATTCGGTCACATTCCGTGGATAGTTCCCTACCACGACATTTTAGCTATAGCCGGAGATAATTGTGTTGAATTAATCGAGTTTACAAACTGTTATGGAGGCGCTGCCTGGGCGAGATACCACTACACAAAAGCGAGCCCATTAATTACTTCGAGCCGTTCGATTGGAATTACAACTCGCTACTTACTCAAAACGGGAAGTTCAAAACTTAGCTTGGTCCCATCAACATCTGCTGGTGGAATTGAATCAGTCGAGGTTGGTGACGACACTGTAAACGTTACTTACGCAGGTCTGGGCGGTGGTGGTGTTGGCGCGACAATGTGCC
>CAYYMO010000114.1:0-4375 GCA_964472955.1 uncultured Methanomicrobia archaeon
AAAGGCGTTGAGGGCTTAATGGAACTCAACATAGCGCCTATGCGACCAGTACGACCTATGCTTGCACAGACCGTCTCGGATTTTAACGAGGCGCTTGAGGCAATGGGGGGAAAAGCGGCATTTGAGGTCAAATATGATGGCGCACGACTTCAAGTCCACAAGGTAGGCGACAACATCAAGCTTTTTTCAAGAAGGATGGAAGATTTAACTCCCGCTCTGCCTGATGTGGTTAGGGAAGTGAAGGAGAGCGTTAAAGCGGATTCAGTCATCCTCGACTGCGAAGCAATAGCGGTAGATAAGAAAACTGGGAAAGTCGTGCCGTTTCAAAACGTCTTGAATAGACTTCGACGGAAGTACAACGTTAAAGAACTCAGTGCGGAGATTCCGATGCAGTTGAGACCCTTCGACATCCTGTACCTGAACGGAGAGAGCCTCGTTGACACACCGTTTCGCCTGAGACGTGAAATCCTCGAGAAAACCGTGATCCCCCTCGACGAGAAGTGCAAGTTGTCCGAGTTTAGGATACTCGACCAAGTAGATTCAATTGCCATGTTCTTCGATGAATCCATAAACGCGGGGCATGAGGGTTTGATGGCGAAAGAGCTTGACGCTGACTATAGCCCAGGGATACGCGGAAAGAAGATGGTTAAGATTAAGGAGGCCCTGGAGACCCTCGACCTCATCGTAATAGCAGCCGAGTATGGCCATGGCAGGAAGGCGGGCTGGATTACATCATATGAACTTGCAGCGCGAGACGAAGACACAGATCAGTGGGCCCCCATAGGGAAGGTCGCAAGCGGGGTCTCAGATGAGCAAATAAAGTTGCTCACTGAGGAGATTAAACCGATAATAATTGGTGAACGGGGGCGCGTAGTAGATGTTGAACCACAGATCGTCCTCGAAGTTAAGTTTAATGAAATTCAAAAAAGCCCGAATTATGCCTCGGGATACGCCTTGAGATTCCCTCGGATCGTGCGGATAAGGGACGATAAGGGACCTGACGATGTTGACTCTCTCGAACGGGTTGAGTCAATCTACAATTTGCAATTTAAAGCTAGAACAGCCAAAGGTCACCCCTAAAACAGCATAACGCTAAGAAAAGTGATTCTTAAGAACGCCGGTTACAAATGACACATCTATAAGACTTCGTTGCTGCGTCTTAAAATGTGGGCTAACCATGCACATAATTTATTACCTAATGTCGCAATAACAGCGTCGACGTCCACCCAACAGGAAATGCTACCATCTGCGCAGCCTTTTTAAGCCCAAGTCCACAATCGTCAGGACAAATGAGGTTGGTTCCCTGCGAGAAAGTAATCTCTTTAACAAAATCCTCAAAAGGGAACTTTCAATGACAGAAAACATCCTGTTGACGGCGTAAAAGCCTAGTAGACCGAGCCATACGAATGAAAGCGCAAAGGCGCTCAGCGGGAATGACACCACCCTGTCAACCAGTATCGAACAAAATACGGCAATTAGTAATATGAGCGCCGCGCTCGACCAGTCGTTCAGTCGTCGCTTTGAACGTTTTGAATGTCTCGAAACGAAGTTCTCGATGAGATCCTCCTTGTATTCTGGACTCTCATCTGCTGCCATAATGATTGCTTCAAGATCATCATCATACACGTAACTGACTGGCATAAGCGGAAGATCCTTTGCGTACTATATAAACGTTCTTTCGTGGCCAAGATTAAAGTTGAAGAGCTCAGCTCCTTCTATTTAACACATACCAAAGTATCGGAAGTGGGCACCGGTGCATACAACTTCAACGCCAGACAGCAGTCATATCTCTTTGTGGCGCGCTTTTGCTACTGCTAGTGGCTGCTATCGACATCATTTTTTTGGCTGCATTTGTCAACCTTCTGCTTTGCGCACGAGACCTGAGCTGATGCTCGCCTCCCGTTTCATTTGCAGTCATTGCGGAAACCGCATACTCAGCTGTGCTCGTCTGATACTGAGATCGATTGCTTTATCTCTAACTCGAGTGCTGAGATTCCTGTGCCAAATAGTAGCCTTAAAACTGATGAATGACAAACAGATATATAATAATGACGTACAATGACTACCGGATTATGAAAGGTTGAATATGCTTTTAAACTACCTCAACGAGCTTAAAGCGTGCACATTATGCGAGTGGAGGTGTAAAGTTGATAGGCTTAGTGGTGAGCGAGGCGTTTGTCGCGTTGGAATTCCTGAGATCGCTTATACTAGCTTTGCGTACGTTTTAAAGAGTTATTCGATCACTTTTCTTGGGTGTTGTTTTCGGTGCATCTACTGTAATGCCTACCGCATTTCGCAGTACCCTGATGCGGGATGGATATACCGAGGATACTCAGAGCCAGAAGATGTAGTTTATGAGCTTTATAAAGCGTTAAGTACTCCTCTGGCCCAGAAGATCGGGATGCGCAGACTCAGCTTCACAGGTGGGGAGCCGTCTTTACACCTCCGTATATGGAGGCTGTAGTTGACAGAGCGATAGAGGTAGTTCCGGGTATTGAAGTTGGCATCGCCACAAATGGATTTTCGACACGCCACACCCTGAAACGACTAATGACCCTTGCATCATATTTTAACTTTGAAATAAAGGCCTTTGATGGCACTGTACACGAGGCGTTGACTGGTGCGCCCGTGGAACCTGTGTTGCGAAACGCAGAATCTGTCGCTACAAAGAACCCGGAAAAAATACGAGTGTTTCGAACGGTAGTTGTACCCGGCATTACTGATGCCCAAGTTCCGAAAATTGCTGAATTCATCAGAGATATCGATCCTGTAATACCGTATCGGCTCATTGGATTTCGACCAAGTTATATCTTATATTATCACCCGGGCCCTTCAAAGCGCTTGATGCAACGACTGGTAAAAACATGCAAAGATATAGGGTTAAAAAACGTCGATTTTTCTGGATATTATCCTATAAATGCACCGGTGAAGGCTGACGATACGGGAGCAGATGCCGCACAAGTTGCCGCCACATATCTCCAATTGGCGGGCTGTCCAACCAACCCAAGAAATTGTGGCTCGTGCACGCTTAAAGACAGGTGCAAAGCAACCCTTATGGAACCGTGGCTTGTAAAATAATTGAATTCATCCGTGGAAAACTGAATCTTCTGAAATAACTTTTTACATTTAGAACAAGACACATCAGCGTACAGTCAGTTATGTATCACTGCGTCTGTCTTTTCTTTTATGGCCCTGATTGCTATCAGATCATCATTCTATATAGCCTAAATGACCACTTTCACATGCTTAACGATTTTTGTAATTGATACCGCACTAGTTCCCTCCTGCAGACACATAAGAAGTTGCAGTACGTTTTCGAGGAAGGGCTATTTGGATAACATTCGTTGAAGCAGCATGTCAAATCGTCATTACTAGGAAATTGCGTATTTGGCAGAAGCGGACCTAACGTTATCCAATAACGCGTAACGACGTCAAACCGGCGTTGAGATAGAATATCTTAGCCTCGTTACTATTTTAATTACATCCTTGCAATCATAAAAAGGTGCCGAACAACAGGGCTGCAGGAACTAGAAAAAAGGACGTTGTAAGAATTTTCCACTGCTTTTTCACAGTTCTAACGTCTGAGTTCCTGAACAAGGATAGTGACGAATAACACATAATACAATCCAACAGAACCATTGGAATGAAATATGCTGCGCTAACTGCCCTGGCGATATACGGGAGCGGTGATGCCATAGCAGCAAACAAGTAGAGAAGTGCGCTGACCTTCATCGAAAATGGTATACCACACTTTGCGGGTAGAGTGGAATATCCCCTTCTTATATCACCTTCTAACCCTACTACATCTTTAAGCACATTTACACCTACGTCGATAAATACTATAAAAAGCACAAAAGAGAGTGAAAGAACGCTCACTGTTTGATGTACTACTGCTTCACTAAAAAAGGGTACCGTCACTCCTGTCAAAATGCCTATAACTATGTTGCTCAAAAACCCTAAAATTCTTTTAAAAAGCCAAGAATACAATATTAAAAATATCGAAGCTAATGCAGCAATGCCGAAAGCAAGTGGGTTTATGGCAAGAGCGATCATTAATCCGGCAACAAACATCAGCAAGGAAATCTGAATGACGCGTAAATTAGATATCTGATTCGAGGGAATAGGCCTTTCCGGATGCGCAATTGCATCCGACTCACTATCAAAATAATCGTTAAAGGCGAAACCACCTGAAGTTATTAACGTCACTGTAAGAAAGCCTAACCCGATTATGCCTAGGTTATTTAAGCCTTTTTGGAACGTTATCATAAATATCAAGCATGAGCCAGCCACCGTAGGCAAATAGGAAAGTCTGAAAAGTTTAACAAAAATAAGTATTTTTTGCATAAGCATAACTAAAAAGATTATAAGATAGGAA
>CAYYMO010000115.1:0-4294 GCA_964472955.1 uncultured Methanomicrobia archaeon
CCAAAATCGGTGAGGTTGTCAAACGTCCCGTTGCCCGTCTGCAGAAAAATGTTGCCATCGGTGTCGGCCGCCAGCCCGCTGCCCATTTGCCAGACGCCGCCAGCCGCGCCATCCGGCGTGGTGCAGAATACATACTTCAACGCCAGAGTTTGAGAGTCGAATCCCAGCACCCATCCGTGATAGGGCTCGATATCATTCAGCGAGGCCGCGCCTATATAGATCACCGGATTCGTGTCCTGCGCGGACTGGGATTCCAGGAGACCAGGACGGGAGTTTTCCCATTGAGGAGAGAACGGCAATGTGCCGTTCTGGCTTCCAACCCCAGTCCCAGGCACCGAAGCCTGAATCACAACCGGCCCGCCGAATTTTTCCAGGCCGCTGGTGATGTCCAGGGCGTGGAGTCGGTGCACGTAGGTTCCGTCGCAACCGGTCGCGTTCTCCAGGGTGCGCGCTTCCACGTAGATGGTATTGGTGTTGGGGTCAATCACCGGGTCCGCTGTCATACCCCATTGTCCATTGGCGTCGATACAGTCTCCCGGAACCGGTGTCACGGTGGGAGGATTGATAAAACTGTCTTGCCACAGCGCTCCGGAAACTGTTCCGCTGGCATCGTAGGCGAACACGCTGTCGTTTTCTGACACCAGATACACCACATTGTAGTAACCAGGAGAGCCGTTCTGGGGGTTGGCTAGGTACACGTTGGCCACATACAACGGCTGCGCCACAACCATCCCATCCACCGGATACGAAAACAGTTTGCCGAAGGTCGTGGTATTGACGTTTTCCGGGGTCAATACCGTTTCCTGCAGATTCTGCCCGTCGCGGAAGTTGTCGTATTTGTTGGTGTACACTCCTGCAAGCCCCACCAGATACACCGTGGCATTGGCATATTTCTTGGAATTTTGCTGGCTGGCGGCCTTCACCGTGTGCGTGCCAACGGTGAAATTCGACGGCGGAGTATACAAGCCGGTCGTATCGATCGTGCCCACGTTGTCATTGCCACCCTGGATTCCATCCACGTACCAGGTCACGGTGGTGTTTCCCGTGCCAGTGACCGTGGCGTTGAATTGTTGAGTCACCATCGAGGTCACCGGCGCGTTGCGCGGATGCACCGTCACCGTAATGATTTCCGGATTCGCTTTCGACTGCTTTGCGTTACCACCGGCCTGAACCGCTGGGCTGGAACCTGATTGCGTCTGGGATGCAATACTCTTTCCAGATGCGCTTTGCAAGGGCTGCTGGATCATCATTGCGGCCAGTGCGATTCCTACCACGGCCAACAGAGTCCCTGCGAGGCGGGTCACGTTTTTCATCTGCGTTCTCCTGATAATTCCGTTAGAGACACCTTGCACTTAGGAAGCGAAAGCGAAAAAAAACCTAGACTTTCCGAAGCCGGGGGAGGCCGACACTTAACGGCAGCTAAGTTTGGCACATATTTTGGGCTCGCGTCAAGATTTTCTTTGAAGGTTCCTTGGTAGGCAAAAGCCGCTTGGTTTAGGCCGCGTGGCCCGTAGAAAGGTGTAAGAAGACGGGGAGCGATGCCCCGCTCCCCTTTCCCAGAGAAAGACTTCTCTACTTGGTGCCGCCGGTGGCGGCTTCCTGCGCGATCTGAATGACGAACCTCTTGCCCGACAGCTCAAGGGCTGCCAGGGACTTGCTGCCATCCGCGTTCGTCGTCACAACGGCTGCGTTGTTGCTGAAGGGTTGACTCGCATCAACCAGGTGAGCTGGCGTTGTAGCCACAACCTTGCTTCCTTTCAGAATACTCAGTTGAATGTCGGGGCCATTACCGTCCCACTTGACGGAATAATCGCCCGCGCTCAGAGGCTGGTTCCCAATCGTTACGTTTTCACTCACGGAAACCGATCCCTTGTTGGAGGCAAACGCGGCGACAGCCATCAGCAAGGCGACGCCCAGCAGCGCACATTTCAAAGTCTTCGTAATCTTCATCTGTTTCCTTTTCTTTCCCGAAAATCCGTCGGGAATCGGCTGGGGGCGGCTGGAACTTGCCTTCGTCAAAAAACACTTGCGTTTTGTCACGAAAGCCCTACAATGCTGCCGCGGGGTTAAGACGACAAGCGCAGGCCCGCAAGGACCTTTGCGCTTTGTGACCGGTTGCGCTCACCTGGGCCGCCAAACCGACAGTGAGTCAACCTGCTTAACCCCTTTTAGTTTTCGCTACCAACCGGGCTCGTGTGTTTCTGCCCGGTTCACATCCTTCCACAGCAGTTACGCTGCGCTTGCAGCAAAAGTTCCCTTTCCGGATTTTCCGCAAGCTTTGAGAGTTAGACGCTTCTGCGCCTTCAATGGTTAGCAGCCCTCAGTTAAAGAAAGGTGAATGTTCTGTAAAGATTTGCGGCTCGCCGGAACCCGGGATCATTCAAGCGGATGTCGTAGTGCGCCATACGCTCTGGCTTCTTTAATCGCCGGCTTGACCCAGAGCTTCTTGCGTCGCACTCAGGAGATTCTCAACACGACTTTGCCGAAGTTCTTGCCTTCGGCCAGCAAGCGGTAGGCGTCTTGGACTTGCTCCATGGGAAACACATGCCCCACGACCGGCCGCAGAAGTCCGCGCGCAGTCCATGCAGAAAGCTGTTGCCAGGTCTGCTGCATCAGCCCGCGATTGGCAGAAAGATACGTCAGCCACAACCCGTGTACGCTCGCTCCTCTGGCATAGAGCAGCCGCGTGTTGAGTTCGGCCTTTTGCCCGGTCGCACTGCCATAGACGATCACGCGGCCGAAGTCCCGTACGCAACGCACACTCTTGTTGACATGCTCACCTCCCAGCATTTCGAAAACCGCATCCACTCCCTCGCCGCTCGTGAGGTCTTTGATGGCTTGTTCGTAATCTTGCTGCTTGTAGTTGATGGCGTGCTGCAAGCCAAGCGGTTTCACACGAGCCAGCTTTTCTTCGGAAGACGACGTGCCGTACATCTGTGCGCCCAGGAGTTTACCGATCTGCACCGCAGCCGTTCCCACACCGCCGGCTACGGCATGAATCAGCACGCGCGGTGGTCGCGAGGCAGTCTGCTGGGAATCGGCCAGCCCAGCTTTCCAATACGCCAGGTAAGCCGTGAAGTAATTCACCGGAAATGCCGCGCCCTCCTCGGCGCTCCAGGCTTCCGGAACCGGCCAGAGCAGCGCGGGATGCGAAGCTATTCGCTCGGCAAAGGCGCCCCACTGCGTATAGCCCATGACACGTTGGTCGTCCCGCTCGCGCACTCCGCAGAATTCCCGGCCGGCGATCAACGGCGGCTTGGGCGTTCCCGGGTAGCCGCCGCTGGCGGTCATGACGTCGGCGAAGTTGAGCCCTCCGGCTTGCACCCGGACCAGTTCGGTCCCTGCAGCGGACACAGGCTCAGGCATATCTCGTACCTCCAGCACTTCCGGTCCGCCTAAGCGACTGATGACAATGGCTTTCATGCTGAAAAGTCTAACAGCACACCAGGCCCACGCAGAAAACAGATAGGCGGCATCACAACCCCTTGTGACCAGAGTAAGCGTGCAAACCCCGCAGTCGGTATATACTTGGAACGATTAGATAGAGTAGTACCGTCGGATGTCGGGACGGAGTATCGGGAGCCGTGTTCTTAAAGTGGTTTGCTTTTTATTGGCTCCGCATAAACACACAGAGTTGCGAGTACGTTCGCAAGTGGCAACTCGTGCGGGACTGGCAGCCTGTGCCGCAGGCTGAAACCCAGGCCCGAGGGGAGGTACGGACATGGATCTAGTAGTAGTGCGGCTGCTATTCTTAGTTTTTGTTTCCATCACCTGCTACTTACTCGAGCCCTTCGGACTCACACGGCTCACCGACGCCGGCATCGGCATAGTGCTGGGAGCTGCCATCGTGTTGTTCGAATGGCGGCTGCGGCTCGTCAGCCTGAAACGCTTGATCGGAGCGGCCATCGGCAGTGTTCTGGGGATCTTCGGCGCCTACCTGTTTGCCCTGGTGATTCGCAACAGCCTGGCGCCCAGCCGGACCCAGAGTTTTCTGCAACTCATGGTCATGGCGCTGATGGCGTATGTCGGCCTCATCGTGGGCGCCAATAAGGGCGACCTGCTAAACCTGTCAGCACTGGGCGGCATTTTCGGCGGCGAGAAGCAATCCAAAAAGAGCTACAAGGTCCTGGACACCAGTGTCATTATTGATGGGCGCATCGCCGACATTGCCGAGACCGGGTTCCTCGATGGCTCCCTGGTCATCCCGCAATTTGTGCTTCGGGAATTGCAACTGGTGGCTGACTCCGCCGACTCGCTCAAGCGCAATCGCGGACGCCGTGGCCTGGACGTCTTG
>CAYYMO010000116.1:0-3854 GCA_964472955.1 uncultured Methanomicrobia archaeon
TGAGCAATGGAACTCTTTCTGGTGTCAAAGGTGACAAAACTGAAGTTATCGATACTGAGTTTTTTTCTTCAGTAGAGTTCTGGGATATTGCACTGAGGTATGGCGAAATAACACGGTGAATTTCGGAAACAACGTGCAAAAAGAGAAGCTAGGAATATTCATCTAGCTTTTTCTGTTTTGCCTTAAAATAAACCCTAACTCACACGTATCGCTTAAACATGAAACATTTTTTTAAGGTAATAGTAGTTATATACCGCACGACGATGAACTGATTGAGGCTAAGGATCAATTCAATCGAGGATACATTATGAATTTTGAGCCTGTATATGATTCAATGTTTACAAGAGAATATACTTTGAAAATGTAGTTGCGGTCAATTTTCCTTAACAATTCAATTGCTCACAATGACTGGTCATGATAATAGCCGATTAAACATAAATGCACTATTCGAATCGTATAATTTTCACTATCGTCCAGAAAATGGATAAATGTTACCTGAATAATAATATCAAAAGATAGTAAAAACGATTTGATTAAATTTCACCAATACAAATACTAATTAAAAAGTGAACGTTATGAGTAAAGAAAAATCTGGCGATCTAACATCTCGTGATAATCGCAAGAAAGCCCTAAATCAACAGGATAATCAACGATCAAAAGAATTTTTGAGGGGCGCAGAGACCTTTGCTGATAGGCGGGACCTTGCGTTGGAACCTTTGCTTAATCGAATGAATACCTTAATTGAAATAATCTCCACCGGGTTGGGGGAGGACGTCGACCTGAAAATCGTCCCTGGCGATTGGTGGACTTACAACTTTGAAAATAACAGTATAACGTTTCCAATAGAAGACCTCGTCTTTTATACACCTGACAAGGTTGTGGGGTATATCCTTCACGAAGTGGGTCATCACCAGATGTCAAGGATAGATAAACAAGAAGAGGTCTTCATATTATTTTTTTCGGCCCAATTTCTTCAACTTTTGCTCAACGCTTTTGAGGATGCCAGATGTAATAATTGGATGCTAGAACATTTTAAAGGAAGTCGCTATTACCTTGAACACATCTATGATGAATTGTTACCAGAGGATCTTCGAACATCATCCTACACACAAAAATTGGAGCGCGAAATAAGGCAGGATCCAGCGGCACCGCTGCACCCTTATCAGTTATATCCGCATTTAGAATATATTTTATCAGTTCTGTACTATTGGCGATACAAAAGAATACCTTCGAATATTATTAACAAAAACGTGATTGGAGCTTTAAACGAGACTACCCCTCATTTCGAGGCAATCTTTTCTCATTACCCGCAACAGAGAGTCTCTGAAGCCGATAAATACCGCTATGCGAAGGAAAGCGCTCTGAATATATGGTACTACATCGTTCCAGAATATAAAAAACTGGTAAATGAGTCCTTTAAAAAAGCGTCACAAACACTTGCTGATGGACAATTGCCCACGGTCAACGGCGAATATGCTCCAGATCTGTCCACCGATGATCTTAATAAAGAAGTCAGAAGGTTAATTGAAAAAGCATCTGAAGACCTTTCAGATCGTCTGACAGCGAAGATCGATCGTTTAGACGAAATCACGACATCTGACCAGATAGAACCTGAGCAGTTACAAGAAGAACATGCATCAGATGCTCATTTTGAACAAGAACAACCATCAGAAAAGACTTTGACAGCACTTGTACAAAAACGTAGAAGAATTCAGTTCGACCAGGAGCAGATTACGAGCGAATACCACCGGGTACACGGGCATACGTCGAAGTTACTTCAAGCGGTTGTTGGAGTCTTGGAAAACGCTCTTTCAAAAAACAGAAAGCCTATATACGAAGGATATTACGTTTCAGGTCAAAAGCCAGATATCCACAAGGTTATGGACGTGTCACGTAAAGCACAGCAGCGCGTCCCCTTAACGAAAAGAGACATGAACGTATTTCTTAAGCGAAGACTGCCTACAAAACGAGAACATCGCTTCGTGTTAGTAATTGATGAATCTGGCTCCATGCGCGAGCCTAAAAGAACCTCAGCGTTGAAGGGATTGTTACTTTTTACCGAAGCGTTAGATTTCATGACAATCGATTACGCCGTTATAGGTTTCGCTGAGACACCAATTGTCCGCAAACACTTTGGTAAAAATTTGACTCAGCGTGAGCGAGAGTTGTTATTTGTCGAAGTGGCAGCGCATACACCTCACGGAACGACTGCAGACGCCGATGCACTTGCATTAGCGACAAGACTTTTAGCAGCAGAGCCTGAAGACGCATTACGCCTCATTATTATGATCTCAGACGGCGAGGGGAACGTTAACACAACAGAGAAGACATTTCATGAACTCCAAAATATTGCCGAAGAACAAGGTATACGAGTCATCGGGATTGG
Organism: uncultured Methanomicrobia archaeon; assembly: GCA_964472955.1. Lineage (GTDB taxonomy): Archaea > Halobacteriota > Bog-38 > Methanoflorentales > Methanoflorentaceae > DASPRZ01. The sequence goes on from CAYYMO010000116.1 coordinate 2,387, forward strand.
TCTTGGTCAAGAGATCACAGAGGTACAAAAAAGATATTATCGTCCTATCCAAGTATCCGCGGTTGAGACGTTACCGAAGATATTAGGGGATGTAATAGAAAAAAGTATTATTATAAGCTCATTTTTTAACGTCTTACGAGACGGGGCACCCACGCCGAAGCGCGTGCGTAAAAAAAACACGCAGCCATCCGTACATTCTATTGAGCTGCTCCTCGCAAAAATCTATGTTAAACTCAAACATGACTACCCTGACACCTTCTCGCTGCGAGATTTGAAACGAGCGGCAGAGGTCCTATCACTACTATCGCAAATGAAACTTGCCGAGAAAGACATCTTTACCGAAACATGCAATTACGCATTTATGCAGGCACAAGAAGAAAATCTAGACGTCATAAACTCTATTGCAGCGTTACAAGATGAAATTAGAGAAGTATTTAATGATTTTATTCCCTCACACTTGTCCATCCAACCATTATCTATCTCAACTTTGGTTTCATCCATTCCAGAAAACTTAGATTCTTTTTTGAGTACGTTAATTAGGTATACGAAAAGCGGAGAAGCTACCACCGCTTTAAGTTTTATTAAGAACATGAACGCTAGTAGCGAGACACGGTTGCAGATATTCGGGAAAAAAGTAGCGTACAAGGTGTTAACTAATGATGCGATTCGACGTGTCATACAAGAAGAACTAGAGCTTGGATTAACTGACGAGGCATGGGCGGTTCGCCAACTCACAGCAGAAACGCTTACCGACGTTTATCTGGAACTTGGCAAAAGTGAGAACATAAATTTAACCCCTCTGGAGAAGTTGCTCGAAGATAGAGCGTGGGCGGTCCGAAAAGCCGCAGTAACTGCGCTTGGTGCTATCTACCCTAACATGATTCATCGGGGGAAAGCCGTAAATCTTGTTATGATTCAACACCGGCTTGCAGACACTGATTATGAGGTTCGTGAAGCAGCAATTAGCGCGTTACAAGATATTTATCTTGCGCTAGTCGACGAATGCCACGATGTTAAGGTAACATTCATAGAACATGGCCTCAAAGATAAAGAGGTAGCTGTGCGCAAGGCTGCAATGGATGCGCTTGGTGCACTTTACACGGAGTTGATTAAACACAAAAAGCCCGTTGAACTAGCTGTAGTTGAGCGCGGCCTTAATAGCGAGCATTTAATCGTTAGGCGAAGCACATCAAAAGCTTTGGGAATGATTTATGCAGAGTTGATTAAACAAGGACAAGATGTTAATTTAAGTGTGGTAGAACAAGGGTTAACGGCTCTCATCGCTTATGAGCACCAAGCAACCATAGAGGCGATTGGAACAATCTATCCACAATTGATCAAATATAAAAAAGATATTGATTTGGCTCCATTAGAGGCGGGATTAAAGGACGACTATTGGGCTATCCGACAAGCAACAGTTGTAGCTTTAGGATCAATTTACACTGAACTGGTCAAAAAAAGTAAAACG
>CAYYMO010000117.1:0-6033 GCA_964472955.1 uncultured Methanomicrobia archaeon
TAAAGTAGATAAGCTTTTTTCCATATCAACGGCCTATGTGACACTGAATACGGAATTTGATCTTAGTTCAACCAGAAAATCAGGAATCTGTTTTAAACCTGTAGAGTCTGCAGATTTCACACACGTTGAAAATGACATCAAAGCCCTCCTTAAAATAAGCGGAACGAGGTTCGAGATCGTACAGGATGAGTTCGAGTATATGTGGGTCATAGTAATGGATGAACAGTTTGAAAACCTCGTTTCAGACATACATGTGGTGAGTTCAACACTTATTGACGCGGGATATGACGAACAGATACTCTGTGCCGTCTTCAAATTCAAAAACCAAAAGACCGTTTTCTGGATCTACAATTATAAGCAAGGAGAATTTTACCCGTTTGTTCCGGTCGATGCAACACAACGCCTACGAGATTACAGTTATGAGTTCCGACTGCGTTCCATAATGCAACAGGAGCTCCCAGTGGAGCAGGAGCTCGAACGCTGGTATCCTATATGGGATGTGCCATTTTAGTATCTTATTCTGAGATCGTCCCCTCTTGAGCGAACAGCTTCTTTGCCTCTTTTGGCGTTATGTCAGGTGAGGGGAGTATGACGTCGGAGGCCACTATCTCAGTAGGGTCAAGTGGGGTACCATTGTCCCTCACTATCCTTATCATTTCACTTAAGCATTTCTTGAACTCGTCTACTTCATCGTCATTGAGGTGATCGACCATGCAGTTGTCAAGCTCGTTTATTTCATCGAGGTACTTGCTTTCAAGTTCATACTGGCTATCTCCAAGTATCCTAACTATCACTGCTGCACCTCCTGCGTTTCTCCTTCTTGTTCAGCTACCCTCTTTTTTGTGGGAATCTGCTCTTTCAGGATCTTAAGTTCATTTTCAACCTCATCTTTGGACTTGATCTTCCGGAGTTCCTCATCCACTTTAGTTTCATCGCTCGTGACGTCTTTCAAGGTGCCGGCTTCTATTAGCTCATCAAGGGCTTGCGCCCTCGCTTTCATTTCTTCAGTCTTCTCGTCAGCGCGTTGAACCGAGAGCCCAACATCGGCCATCTCTTCCGATATACCCGTTACTGCCTCAGTTATCTTAACTTGCGCTTCGGCCGCTGAGTATTGGGCCTTTATCGTCTCCTTTTTCGTTCTGAATGCCTCAATCTTGGCCGATAGCCTCTTTTCAGTATTTATCAACTTCGCCTGTTCATTTTCAAGATCTGAAATCTGTGCTACAAGCGAGTCGATCTGAGCCATGGAGTCTTTTTTCCGTTCAAGAGCGATACGTGCAAGGTCGTCACGTCCTACCGCAACAGCATCACGAGCCTGTGCGTTTAACTCTTCTATATTAGCTTCAAGTTTGGCTTTTTGAAGCTCGAGCCTCTTCTTAGCAGTGACCACGTCCGCGATACCGCGTTTTACGTTTTGTAAGAGTTCTAACTGCTTTTGATACGAGTAGTCAAGCGTCTCACGAGGATCCTCGTGTTTGTCAATGAACTTGCTGATCTTTGCCTTTATGACCGTGCTAAGACGATTTAATAAACTCATCGATAACTTCCCCTGTAGTCAATAGGGGTTTTCAATGCTATATAGCTCTTATCCGTGTAACTTTAGACGATGGCACGTTAAAATCGAAATTGCTAAGCTATATAGGTCAATCTTTACGAATATGGTTGATCTTTCAAGGCAAGAGAAAGAAGCTGCAGGAAAATCGGTTGCGGGGCTCATTGAAGATGGCATGGTAATTGGATTGGGTACCGGTACAACAATTGCTCACGCTATAAATTACCTTGGCGATAGAATAAAAACTGAGGAGATATCGATTTCAGGTATCCCAACTTCGCATCAGTCCATGCTGCTCGCAATTAAAAACGGCATACCCTTGACTACCCTTTTAGAGCATAATGTTGTTGACATCGCTATAGACGGCGCGGATCAAGTTGACGAAAACCTCGATTTGATAAAGGGTGGGGGAGGAGCACACACCCGTGAAAAGATCGTGGCGCTATCATCAAAGCGATTTGTCGTAGCTGTTGATAGTTCAAAACTCGTTCAAAGGCTCGACGTGCCGGTGCCCCTCGAGGTCATTCCTTTCGGCTGCGCACTCACTTCAATGGAAGTTAAAAAGATCGGAGGGATGCCAAAACTTAGGCAGTCCGATTCCTATAGGTTATTTGTAACGGATAACGGCAATCTCGTAATAGATGCAGACTTTGGGGCTATAAACGAGGTAGTTGAGTTAGAGTTAAAGCTTTCAAACATCACCGGCGTCGTGGAGCACGGGATTTTTACTAATGTTTCTGAGGTACACGTAGGAAAGGTTGATGAAATTGGGACTACAGTCGAAGTATTAAAACGCAAACACTGAGAACGTTAGTCAAAATGTTACTGTTATCTCTCTATTCCGGTTGAGAGATATCGCAGTTGTTCTATACGCTCTTCGTCTTGTTTTGCCTCGCGCCGTTTTTCTTCTTCAAGAAAATCAATGATATCATTTAATCTAATGGCAAGCTTGTAGCACTTAAGTGGTCGCCCTTTTCCTTCCTTCTTCTTTTCCCATTCTTCGATCCACCCTTTTTCACGTAGCTCGCGCATCGCAATGCTCACTTCTGGTTGTCTCAGACCAGCCCCTATTTCAATTCTTCGGGATATGGCATCGTTGACGTTGGCAAGATATACCAGCGCTTTAGCCATATTTCTCTTAAGACCGATATTAACTAAAAGATTGGTAATGACCTCCTCATCGCGGTCAAATACCGCCATAGCCTCGTCCCTCATAATAACCCCCTTATTTTTTTAATTTAATAATTACATTTACATTATAAAAACGTTATGAAACTATTTTAGCACTATCTAATGAAAATAGGTCAGTTTTTAAACAATAATGATTTTTATACAATGTTTATATAAAAATGTTGGCTTTATTTTTTGGCTTAATACCGCAATTTATATCTTTGACGTAAAAAGTATTACCAAAAACGTTATGATGTTAAAGGGCTTTATGAGATTGAAACCGGAGCCGGGGTGGCCTAGTAAATCGCACGAATTTGCATGATTGTGGTCTAGATGGCTAAGGTGTCAGACTCATAGGGGATTTTGAACAGGACACCTGAGAAATCTGAAGAGCGCGGGTTCGATTCCCGCCCCCGGCATTCTATTCTTCATCGCATAGTATATATCTGATGAAACTATCTATATAGATGTTGAGACTATATGGAGATCCGAAAAGTTCAACTTACAGGCAAGTCGACCTACACGGTCTCGCTGCCAAAAACTTGGGCCAACAAGGTTGGCTTGCGTGAAAAAGCACAAGTAACATTGTCACCCCTCCCGGATGGGTCGATACGAGTGGCCCCTAGAGAGCAGGCAAAGCCTCAGAAACGCAAAATTTATAAGATAGATACATTTTTTGGAGACGCACTCGCAAGACAGATAATTGGGATTTACATTGCTGGTTATGAAATTATAGAACTTAAAGCTGACAGGATAACTTCCGAGCAGCGAAAGATAATAAGAGATATGACTTACAGGCTCATAGGCACAGAGATAGTGGAAGAGACTGCAAAGTCCGTTGTAATACAGGACCTTTTAAATCCCACAGAGCTCCCCGTGAAGAAGGCGTTAAGGAGGATTCATTTAATCGTCGAGTCCATGCATATGGATGCCATAAAATCGCTCATTAAAGATGATGCAGATCTTGCGAATGACGTGATACAGAGAGATGGGGATGTTGACAGGCTTTATCTTCTTATTATAAAACGCCTCAAAAAGATGACAGAGAGCCCGTACATCGAGGGCTCGGACGTGTCGACGGAGGATGGGCTTGAGTATTATCTTGCAGCTTCATCGTTGGAGCGGATTGCAGACCACGCCCACAAGATTGCAAAGTCCGCGTTGATGCTAAGCGGAAACACAGTTCCAGAAGAATTATTTGGGGACATAAAAGTTGCAAACGATATGTCAAATAAGATTGTTGGACTGGCAGTTGATGCGTTTTTTAAACTTGATATTACCCTCGCAGAAGAATCGATACAACTGAAATCTAAACAAACGGAAATTTTAGATAGACTCGATAAGTCGGCATTGCGCCTTGAAGCGCAGCTTGCTGTGCTACTAGGTACTGTGATTGATAGTATGGATAGAGTCGGAGATTATGGCGTTAACATCGCTGAAGTTGCGCTGGACTTAACTATCGCTAAGTCTCTGTAATTCCCAGCAGTGCCTCCTCGCAATAACAAGTAAGTATATATTCTATTGTCGTTTATATAATCTATATAGCATAATGATATGGAATATACTTAATGTTTGGACTATGGTGAATCAATGAAAAAGTATGCACCCTTAGCTTTGGTAGCGATCATCATTGCAATAGTAGTAATGAGCGCAGGCTGCACGGCTAACACTAATCAGACCGGGAACCAAACAGGTACTGTAGGAAAAGTGCAGCTGGCAGGTTCTACGTCAGTACAGCCTCACGCCGAGAACCTTGCAAAGGCATTTATGGCCAATAATACCGGCGTTCAGGTGCTCGTTCAAGGAGGCGGGTCAAGCGCTGGTGTGACAGCGGTTGGAGAGGGTACTGCGGACATCGGACTGTCATCGAGAAATATAACAGCCAGTGAAATGACGAAGTACCCCGAATTAAAACCGGTGTCAATATGTGTTGACGGTATAGCGTTTATTGTGCACCCATCGAATTCGGTATCAAGTCTCACACTGAACCAAGCACGTGATATTTTCACAGGTAATATCACTAATTGGGCCCAAGTAGGAGGAAAGAATGCCCCGATCAACGTTGTAAACCGCGAAGCCGGATCGGGTACTCGTGATGGGGTAGTGAGCCTCGTACTTAATGGAGGAAACCTTACGACGGGAGGGGTGACGCAGTCATCCACCGGTGCGGTCAGATCGTTTGTTGCAGGTGATCCCAACTCGGTAGGATATATATCGTCAGCGGAAATAACGCCTGCCGTTAAAGCAGTGAGCATCAACGGTGTGGCACCGACGGCCGATAACATCGCGAATAGAACCTATAAGATTCAGCGGGACTACCTCTTAATCACGAAAGGCAGCCCTACGGGTCTTGCAAAATCCTTCTTGGATTATGTCCTCAGCAGTGGCGGTCAAGCCTTGTTAAAGGCTGACGGGGAAGTGCCAATTAGTGAGGCGAAGTAACAAAAATCGTAAAATTAATCACCTCCTTCTCCCTTTTTTAACAGTAATATAATGAGAGAATCTGAATTACAATGAGGGAATCTGACGCGCTCAGTCCGGAAGAACAGTTCAGTCCGAAGGAACCAATCAGTCTAAACCTCAGCATATTAAAAGGAGCAAGAGTTAGAAGTATAAAAGAGCGTTTTATTGAACTATTTTTATTACTATGTGCGATTTCTTCAGTGTTCGTTATTTTCTTAATCATCTACTTCATTTTCAGCCAGGGTCTACCATTTCTAGTTGAAGTGGGCCCTAGTTTTTTAACTGGTAGCATTTGGCAACCAACGGATAGCTTTGCTGCCGGGACATGGGGGATATTTCCCATAATTATCGGATCGCTTATAGTGACGTTGGGAGCGATAGGAATCGGAACACCGCTAGGAATAGCATGTGCGGTGTTTTTGGCAGAACTAGCACCTCCCTACATGAGGAGGATACTCACGCCGTCCATAAACGCACTCGCCGGGGTTCCATCAGTGGTTTATGGGTTCTTTGGTCTTATAGTCATCGTGCCGTGGATTAGGGATCAGTTCGGAGGGTTCGGCGCTAGTGTCCTCGCCTGTTGGATAATATTGGCGATAATGATTTTGCCAACAGTAATTAGTATCTCACAAGATTCAATACGAGCCGTGCCGCGTGAATACAAGGAAGGGAGTCTCGCTCTTGGTGCAACCCATTGGCAGACGATACGGAGTGTACTGTTGCCAGCAGCAAGTTCGGGGATAGTGGCAAGTGTGATCCTCGGCATGGGGCGTGCGATCGGTGAGACCATGGCCGTTCTAATGGTTGCTGGAAATACAGTACGGATACCAGCGTCCGTCACAAGCCCG
>CAYYMO010000118.1:0-5408 GCA_964472955.1 uncultured Methanomicrobia archaeon
GTGCGATTTGAACGCACGAACTCCTACGAGAATAGGCCCTGAACCTATCGCCTTTGACCTAGCTTGGCAACCCCCGCTTGTTTGATGGAACAACCTGAAGGTTATTTACTAGCAATATATCTGTTTTTCGTCAGCAGATTGCATTAAATAAGTAGGTTGTCAAAGCCTTTGTATTTTTAGCTGTTGTTAGGAACAGGCGTCTGGTACTCTTATTCTTCAATTAGAAAGTCGGTTAATTGTCTGTCAAGACTTCGATATAAGAAAAAAATATTTGAAAAATTTATTAATCGAGAGAAGTACTATACCCCCACATGAAAGATAAAACTATTCTAGTGACAGGATCTAGCAGGGGTATTGGTAGGGAGACTGCGTATCAATTCGCCCGTGAAAAAGCTAAGATTGTCGTAACTTATTGTGAAGACAAAATAGAAGCAGAAAAAACTTATAAAAAGTGCTTAGAACTCGGAGCCACTGAAGCTCTAATTGTTGAGTTAGACGTGACCGATAATGATTGCATTGTCAACGCTGTGGATGAGGTTATAAAGAAATTTGATGTGGTTGACATATTAGTGAACAATGCAGGAGTAATATTGTGGACACCCTTAAAGAATCAAAGCTTCCAAGAAATAGAAAATCAAACCAGAACAAATTTGGAAGGACTAATAAAAGTAACAAAAGTATGTTTGCCGCATGTGAAAGATCAAATAATAAACATAGCAAGTATTGCAGGTAAGACTGGTTTTGTAGATTTAACTGTTTATTGTGCTACTAAGTTCGGTATTAGAGGGTTCACGCAAGCCTTGGCTAAGGAAGAGCAAACTGTTAAAGTATACTCTATAAATCCTGATAGAACTGCTACAAGAATGACAAGCTTCAAAGGCAGATCTCCCGAAGACGTAGCTAAAGTTATCTTGAACACGGCGAAAGGCCTTTATGGATTGCCCTCTGGGAGTGATATTGATGTTTGGGAGGTAATAACGTAAATTTTCCGATGATCTCTAGTTTGATTATTTATATTAAAAAATGCTGTTAATCATTTTTTCTGCTGCTAATGCACAGACCAAACGTAATGTTCCTCACAAGTACACGACCGTGCTGCATTTCGGAAGACTATTCTCATGTAACTCTTATGCGACTAAACAACGTGGTCGATGTAATGTTTTCTTTAAACTGAACCATCCTTAATAGGGTTGCAGTGATGTTGCCAGCTGGATCGTTTATGAGCTTAATCTTCTGTCATTTAGACAACAAGAAAGATCAAAATTTGGGCTGTTTTGCATTATACTACTTTTAGAAAATTCTGTGCTAAACGATGCAATAAATACAGCTAGTTTATTTGCATTGGTTTTAGTTGTCTTTTATGTTTCAGGTGCATGATATGCCTTTCATATTTTGCTTGAACTTTTCAATGCTAAGTTGGGCGATCATTTTAGGTCCTACGATCAATAAGATTTTCTTACAACAGGGTTAGAAGCTAGAAATATCACTAAATAAGTATTTAAATACTAGATCGTAATTTAGACAATAAATTGTGCTCCTTTTTCATGCTAATCATTATGATCATATTCGAATAAGGAACTGTATTGGTCCTTAAAATCAACTTAAACGCGATGAGGCCATACTTTTGTTTATAATCAATCCCCATAGCATAACGTAAGCTTACTAGCGAAATTGCCTGTGTGGGCAATAAATGGATTTGGAAAAAGCTTCAAGACAATATATGTTGCTCAATTGTTCTTTATACTTGAAGAGATTTTAAGCTTCCAATATAATAGACTTTAGAGTTAAGTGTTAAAAGTGCTAATACATATTTGTGCAAGAAAGCAGTTGATAAGTATGCAGGACTTAGTAATAGTTACAAATGGAAGTTAGATGAGAATAATAATTTTGAGGATTGGACATAGAGTTGATAGGGATAAAAGGATAACTACTCATGTAGGACTTACTGCTCGAGCGTTTGGGGCAGAGGGTATGTTACTTGTGGGATCTGATAAGTCAGTAGTAAATAACATTCAAGATGTAGTGAGTAGATGGGGTGGCAGCTTCTGGGTGACTTGCTGCACCGATTGGAAACAAGAACTTAAAGGATGGAAAGAAGGAGGCGGAAAAGTACTCCATCTCACGATGTATGGTAAAAACCTGCCTGATGTAATAAGTGGGATCGACGCAAATAAACTTATGGTGGTAGTAGGTGCAGAAAAGGTTCCTTCAGAATTATATGATCTTGCAGACTACAACGTTGGCGTAACAAATCAGCCGCACTCCGAAGTGGCAGCGCTTGGCGTACTTCTCGATTGGTTGCAGACGGGGAGAGAGCTTACTAAGGATTTTGGAGGGAAGATGCGGATTGTGGGAAAACTTACGGGTAAGGGGGGGACGACGTTTGAATAAACTGGTCACACCGTCTATGAAAAGTCAATCCGATAGTAAAAAGATTCTGGTAATTGGTTTTAACGCGCGACACGTAGTATGTTCTGCAAAGCGAGCAGGGTATCATGTAACAACCGTTAGCCACTTCTCCGACTGCGACCTCTTAAAGTGTGGTGACCGAACTCTTGCTATTCATGAGGAATTTACCGGCTTTATTAAGGATTTAGACTACAACAGCGTCAAAGATACTATCAAGGATATAGAATATGATAATGTAATTTTAGCTTCAGGATTTGAAGCCCTTGAAATTCCAAAGATCCTCGGAAATGATCCAAAAGTTGCTAGTTTCATTAACAATAAGAAGGTCCTGAGGGACAAACTCGAAAGTTTGGGTTATAGAGTTCCGAAGCACTTCGAGCTTGAAGATACTATCAAATATCCGGTAATAATAAAGCCTCAAAATGGAGCGGGGGGATTCAAGAATGCGTTGGTTCGTGACACCACCCAGTTAAATGATGTAGTGAGCTCTTTTCACGAAAATGAATGGCATGAATTTGTTATAGAGGAGTATATTAAAGGGGTGGATGCAAGTTCATCCGTCCTCTCTACAAACAATCAGGCTGTCACTATAGCAGTCAATGAACAGCTGTTGGGTTTGCGGTATTTAGGCCCGATGAAACGCTTTAGCTTTTGCGGAAGCATTACGCCATTAAAGACGGCATTTACAAGAGAAATTGAAGCAGTTTCTGAATCGATGGCTATCGATCTTGGGTTAATTGGATCAAATGGCATAGATTTTGTAATAGGACCTGACGGGCCAGTTGTTATTGAAGTGAACCCAAGATTTCAGGGCACTCTCGACACGGTGGAGTGGGCGCTCGGCATCAACGTGTTTGATGCACACGTCAAGGCGTGCTTAGGTGAACTGATACAAAGGCCTGAGCACCGTAGATTTGCTGCAAGGGTCATTTATTTTGCAGAGCACGACTTTGAAGTACGTAAGAGACTCTCCGAACCTTTTTATATGGATATCCCATGTAAAGGAACTCATATACAAAGAGGGAAACCTGTTATTTCTGCAATTGGATGCGGTAAATCGAGAGACATTGCATTTAACGCTGCAATGAGGCGAGTTGAAGTGGCAAGAAAGAAGTACGAAGCTTAAGTGTATCGTAGGTGTGATATTGCTAGAATTTGAACAGTAGTGGCTCTGTGCAGTAGTTTTAAATCCATTAGGTTCTACATATAACGTGATGGTACGAGACATAGCAGTAAAGGGATACCTTAGAAATCTCGTTGGAGACGAAGGGCTTGAAATAGTAGAAAAAGTTCCGCTCGGTGAATTAACAGACGAGAAAATAGCCGAAGAAACTGGCGCCAATTTAAACACGGTAAGAAGAACCCTTTATGTTTTGTATGAGAATAGACTTGCCCGGTATCGACGCGAACGAGATAGAGACAGTGGATGGCTCACTTATATATGGAAAGTTGACTTCAACGACGTTGAGCGTAACCTTGACGAAGAAGCTAAAAAACTGATCAACAGACTAGAAGCGAGAGCAGGGTTTGAGCTGCACAATGTGAGTTACATTTGTGAAAATAGATGTGGTCGTTACTTATTTGATATGGCAAGTGACTATGGATTTCTATGCCCCGTATGTAACATGAGCTTAGATCATCAAGATAACTCAGTTTTAGTTGATACGATTGAGCGAAAGATTAGCGAACTGAGGGCCGCATTTGAGTAAATTTCCTTCTTTTAGCGAAACTTGTTCATTGTTGCTAAGAAGCGGATGTAACGCACCGGTAATAGCACATCTAAAGGCAGTTTCAGACTATGCCGTTGAAGTTGCTAGGCTCAGGGACGGAGTTGATTTAGAACTTGTTAGAATCGGAGCACTTTTGCATGACATAGGGCGTTGCCAAACTGGAGGAATCGATCACGGCGTGGTTGGAGGGCAGATCTTACGCAGTTATGACATTGATGAGCGTTTGGTTCGTATCGCTGAGCGACACGTAGGAGCTGGCATTACTGATGATGAAGCTCGAAGGTTAAGTTTCCCTCCGGGAAATTATATGCCCAAAAGCATTGAAGAAAAAATAGTCGCTGCTGTAGATAATCTAATCGAACATACCAGTCGAATAAGCATAGAGCGAGCCGTGGAGAATTTCCATAGCAAACTTGGTGATCATCCATCCATCGATAGAATTAAGCGACTTCATGCAGAAGTTTTTTATGGTGACATAAGTTGACTAGGAAAACAAATATTGAAGATAATGGAGTTGCTCCATCATCAAACATTATTAAGATATGCGAACTGTTACTTTAATGGAAAGGGCTTATGGGGATATTGAAAAAGCGCACAAAGCATTTCAAGCGACGTTAAAGGATAAGCTGAAATTGCTTGACGTTCACATAATTGTTGATTCACATAAATGGATGGATGTAACCCTCGCTGGGAGAGATGAGGAATTTGCGGCGAATTATTTAGTTAGTACTTATGGCACTCCACGTAAATTAAATGTCGGGGATATCGTCACGGGGCGTATAACAAAGATTAATGAACACTGCATTGAAGTGGACGTTGGGATTGAATTCGTTTTTGTACTCAAAGACAATCTTAAACATTTGGGCATAGGCACACCTAAACAAATAGCCTCAAGGTTCGGTTTCGTTGAGCAATTACCCGTCGAAGTGAAGGTCATAGGCGTAAAAAAGGCAGAATTCACTAAAAAGCAGATTGATACATTTTGGAAGTGGAAAAAGGGAACAGATCGGGTAATTGTAAACGGAGCCACTCGGGCACAGGTCAGATCTGCACTCAAGAAGACATGTCATGTGAGAGACATTAACCGGATAGAGAAGCTTGGGACTTTAGAATATTCCATAGTTTGTAAAAAAGGGACAGATGCCCCTGGAATAATATCAGACATTGGGCCATATCTAAAGTCGGATTTGGGATGTATAAGGGGGGCTCTGAATAACAGCTGAGTTTTGCTCGATGTGCGTTTAATCATTCTGAAGACAACTCTTAGAT
>CAYYMO010000119.1:0-6234 GCA_964472955.1 uncultured Methanomicrobia archaeon
AGTTCAAGTTAAAGGTTTCTACATTTAATGAAAATGTCCCCGAAGATCTCCTGCTGTTCAAGTTTAATCTGTCGCCTGTTTGCCATAAACAATAGTGGTATATACGTCTTTACGACATCCTCAGGAGTTTTAACTGTTACAAGTTCGCTGAAAAGAATGTATCCTCTTTCGTCCTGCCTTTTTTTGAGCAGGCCGCCTAACCGTTCAATCTGCTTTTCTATATCCTCAGAGTGTGCGACGACAAGTGCATCGGCATTTCCCGGGCGCGCTGCTCGTAGCCGTCTAATGTCCGATTGCTCCTTCCGCTTCGTGGCCTTTTTTAATTCCTCGATGAGCTCAGAGAGAGTCACCCGCCGTTTCGCCTGCCTTCTTACTTTGTGTTTTAACGCAGGGAAATATTCGCCCCCGTCATCCTCTTCCACATATCCGGAAACGTCTTCCGCATCATATTCGTGCTCTGCAATGGCGTCAGATTTCATCCGAAGCAACATCGATGCAAAAAGAAGAGTTCTGCTTGAAATCCTCAAATCAAGCTTCTCCATCTTTTCAACTTTGGCTAAGAACTTATCAGTCACATCAACGATGTCAATGTCCCAAGGGTCTATCTCCCCGTCCTTTGCAAGAGATACAAGGATATCGATAGACCGTTCATCGAAGTCATCAAGAAGCTCTGATGTGCTATATTCGTCAGAGGCAGTCATTAGTTGAGCTTCACCCCAGTAATACTTGAGATGTTATCCTCCTGCATGGAAACGCCTAACGTCCTGCTGGCTGCCTCAATCATAGGCTTCCTCAATGAAACCACGATAAACTGAGCATTTAACGAGAGCTGTTTGATCATCTTTGCCACCATCTCAGCGTTAGCTCCGTCAAGAAACATGTCGATTTCATCGAAGATGTAAAAAGGCGCGGGCATATAGCGTTGTATTGCGAATATCAAGGCGAGGGCAGTGAGACTCTTCTCCCCCCCCGACATTCCTTCTAGCCTCTGTATGTGCTTTCCATGCTGCCATGATCGAATAATGAGCCCCCCGTCAAACGGATCGTCAAAGTTTTCGAGTGCGAGTTCTCCCGTTCCACCGGAAAGATCAGCATAGATGTGCCTAAAATTCGCGTTTATACCGTCAAATGTAGACATAAACGCCTCTTTTTTCATCTGCCCGTAATGCTCAATTCGTTCTAAAATTTCAGCTCTTTCAGTGAAAAGCGTATCTCTGCGCGCGTTGAGGCTGTCCTTTCTCTCGGTGACCGTATCATACTCCTCGATTGCCCGCATGTTAACGTCATCCATCGCCTCCATCTGAGCTTCCAGATCCTTCAGCGTATCCAGAATCACTTCGTACGGCTCATCACAGACCTCAGCACCTAGATCCCCCACCTCTTCTTTGAGCTCTTCAACCTTAGATTCAACTTCAAGCCGTTGATAATCGAGGCTCGCGATTTGCTCTTGAATTCGGTCAATTTTCCTCTGTATATCTGATTTTTGAGATTCCTTTGCGCTTATTTGTCCCAAAACCTCATCTCTCTCAACCCTCAGTTCATTTAGTTCGCCTTCGAGTGTCCTCTCACGTCCGTAAATTGCGTTTAGTTCCGCTTCAAGCTGTTCGATGTCAGAAAGATGCTGCGTAACATCTACTCTAAATTGGCGAATCCGGTCTTCTGTGCCTTGGAGGGCTTCTTTCACCTCGGATAGCTTCTTTTTTGTGTAATCATCCTGAAGTTTAAGGGCGGTAATCGTGGCGTCAGCTTGTCCTAGTCTACCTTCAAGCCGCCGTACTTCATCAGCGACATTTCCGAGCTTCTCCGTCAGTTTCGAAACGTCTGAGCCCTTTAACAGTCTTTCAGTCTCTTGCATCTCTTTCTCGATAGAATCGATTGTGCTGTTATATTCCGTCAAGTGCTCTTCAAGCTCGTTGATACCAATGCTCAGACTATGCTTTTCGTCATGCAGCGCTGCATATTCCACTGATTTTTCTCGTATAGTCGCTTCTAGCCTTCTCTGTCGTTCTTCAACAGTTATCGTATTTTTGCGCAGCAGCTCACCCTCACCTTCAGCTACACTGTATTCGCGCTTTGCGCTGATGATGTGTTCATCCGTTGCAGACAGTTCATTTTGTAGCCGTTCACGTTCTTTCTCATATTGGGTTACGTGCTGCCCAAGCCGCTCAAGCGCTTCTTCTTCGTTTGCGACAAATTTCACCGCATGTCGGTCAATGCCGCCAGTCATAGCGCCGCTCAGCTCGAGCAATTCCCCATCAAGTGTCGCCATACGATAAGCACCAATCAGTTTCCGTGCGGCTTCTAAGTCCCTGATTATGATGGTTCTTCCAAACACATAAGAAAATGCGGCCTTGTATTCCGGACCATAATTTACGAGGTTAATCGCATAGTCGATGATTCCGTCACGCCTTTCGAGTGTATCTAGGGCAATAGGATGCATCTTGTTAAGAGGGAGAAACGTGACTCGTCCTATATTTTGTGACTTGAGGAGGGCTATCGCCCGGGCTGCGTCAGCATCACTATCTACAATGATATTCCGCATTCGAGATCCCGCTGCTACTTCAAGCGCTGTAGCGTACTGACGATCGACCTTTCCAAGTTCCGCTACTACACCTCTTACGCCACGTAAATTAGCATTAACCACTGCCTCGACTGCCTTCCCAAAGGTCACCTTAAGTCGTGCTTCAGCCTTAACGTACTCCTGTTGCGCCTGGTGAAGACGCCGTTCAACGGCATCAAGCGCGAGTTTTACGTCCTCGCGGTTTGCTTCCAGATCCTTGATATCCTCGAGCAAATCAGCAGCCGTTTCCTCGATCCTCGATATTTTTTGATGGATAATTTCGAGCTCACTAGATACCGTAGCAGCTTCAAGCTTGAGCTCGTCAATTTCTCGCTCAACAGTCTGGACGTGTGATGATTTTCTCCTTAGTGTGTCGAGAACTGAATCCCTCCCCCTGGCGACGTCGGCCCTTTTATCCTTGGCTTCCCCCAGGAGTTCTCGCTTTTCAGAGAGGTTATCTCGGACACTCGCCGATTCGGCGTCGATGGAAGAAATTTCTTCCTTGAGTCGAAAGAGCTCGCCTTCGCGTTCCTCGAGCTCACTGAGGAGCGCCCCCCGTCGTATCGCCTCGGAAGAGAGGTCATCAGCTATAGCCTCGACTTTTGAGGCAAGGTTACTCTTCTCAATGAGTGTCCTTCGCCTTTGCGATTCGCGCTCCTCGACTTCTTTCTTGACAAAGTCAACAAGATTCTGCTTCCTAGATATTTCGCCCTTAATTACTTCTATTCGCTTTCTAATCTCAATGTGCTCGGTTTCTCCCTTATGCGAAACTCGATCATTTATCGCACTTAACTGCTCTTCAAGTTCGTAAATCCCCTCTCGCGTGTCAGTAAGTTCAGCGACGAGCTGATCCTTGCCTTTCTGCTTCCTCGATATCCCGTTCCTGATGTTCAGCAAGTCCTGCTCAAGCTTATTGCGTTTTGAGGCATATAGGAATCTTTCGTACCGCCTCTTCTTTTCCTTTAAATTTTGATACGTAAGTGCCTGTTCGCGCTCGACTTTGAGCTGTTCAAGCCGCGCGTCGACTTCGGTGAGAATAATGTCAACTCGTTCAACGCGCTCCCTCACAATTTCAAGTTCATGCAACGCTCTGTCACGTCTTCTGTCAAACTCCGCTACTCCTGCAATTTCATCAATAATCTTCCTCCTCTCGAGGGGGGATTCCTCAGTAATACGCGTGATGTCACCTTGCATGACGACATTATATCCCTCTGGCGTGATGCGAACCTTCGACAGCAGATCATGGATGTCAGAAAGAGTGCACTGCTTGCCATTAAGGTAATAATAGCTGTAATACCCGCTCTGTGTACGACGCAGCTTTCTCATAATTGTGAGCTGGTTTTCAGTGGGAAGTTCAAAGTCTTGATTATCGAAGGTGAGTTTCACCGTGGCTTCATGAGACCCATTTCCGTTGAAAATCAGATCAGTGAGTTTTTCAGCCCTCATATTCCTTGAACTTGAGAGCCCTAGGCAGAAAAGCACGCTATCAACGATATTCGACTTACCTGATCCATTTGGACCAGAAACTGTAGTAAAATCGTCAAAAAATGGGATAATTACCCTTTTTCCAAATGATTTAAAATTATGAATTTCTAATTCTTTTATGTACATCTATGCCTTCAAGAACTATAGTCCTTATCTGCTATCACTACATTACCCCTTGATTGTCGCTTCTCTTGTATGGGATAATCATTTTCAGCAATGATGTACTCGGTCTTGCCCTTCTTTTCTGCTTTTTCCCCCCTCTGAGCCCCTCTCTTTTTAACCATTAGTTCGACATCGTCCTGGACCTGTGTAGGACGCTTAATATCACGAACCGCTGAAGATACGTCCGCGAGTTGAACTGCTAGACCGTTGATGACTTTTGAGAGCTCTGAGACCTTTCGTTCGAGCATCACCATCCGCTGTTCGAGAGGTGAACGCGACACTCCATCTTGGCGCTTCATGCGCATGGGAGCAGCTTCGGCAGAGTCACTTTGATATCGTGGCACGCTTGCTAACTCAGAGAGCTTTTTTTCAAGTGTGACCATTCTCTGTTCGAGAGGTGATATTCTCTGTTCGAGAGGTGAGCGCGAGACCCCTTCTTTGAGCTTCAGTCGTGGGGAGAAATTTTCTGAGGAGCCATCTTGATATCGCATCACTATGCACCACATATGACTTACAAGAGCCTAAGATATAGTTTGTGGTTTCATTCGGAGCGATTTTGGAGCGATGCCTTTATGATGCTCCACGCGACCTCCAGGCTACGGAGTGAGCCGTCGTCGGTCCCTCGGAAACAATATGCTCTCACGTATGTTAGAGAGGTCCAGCATGGTCATAAGGAGACGTTCAGCTCCCATGCCCCACCCTGCGTGAGGCGGCATTCCGTACCTGAAGGCGTCAAGGTAAAACGTGAAACTGTCGGGATTGAGGCCCTTTTCTACTATACGCGCTTTTAGCACCTCATATTCGTGAACACGCTTAGCACCTGAGGCAACTTCCATTCGCGGATGCATCAGGTCAAACGCATAGCACAGATCTCCGTGTTGCTGGACGTAGAAAGGCTTGATATCGATTGGCCAGTCCACTATGAAGTAATGTTCTCCTATTTCGTCTCCTACGGTCTTTTCTGCGGCGGTGTCGAGGTCATACCCCCAATCGAGGTCAGCTATCTCTATCGCCTCTCCATATGTTATTCGCCGAAAGGGGGTATGAGGAATCCTAAGGTCAGCCCCCAGTGACTGTAGCTGTGCTGTACAGTTTTCGATCACTTGGACGTAGGTGTGCTGAACAAGTTCTTCTAACAGGACCATGACGTCATTGTGATCCATAAACGACGCCTCAATATCGATTGAAGTTACCTCGTTGAGGTGTTTCCTTGTGTCGTGTTCCTCGGCCCTGAATATCGGGCCGATCTCGAAAACCCGCTCAAGGGCTGCGGCCATCATCATCTGCTTGTAGAGCTGCGGACTCTGATTTAAAAATGCTTCACGTTCAAAATACGAAATCGGAAACAGTTGTGTTCCTCCTTCAGTCGCAGTCGCCACCATCTTCGGAGTCTGTATTTCGATAAACTCTCTGGCGATCAAAAAGTCCCGCACTGCTCTCAACATCTCGGCCCGAATCATGAAGACCGCCCTCGTGCTTGGCAACCTCACATCCATGAAACGCGAGTCAAGCCGTGTGTCGAGATCGGCCCTCACCTTGCCCGTGACATCAAGAGGGAGGGGAGATTCTGCCGTGTTGAGGACCGTAACCTCATACGGGACGATCTCAACCCCTTCAGGCGCCTTTTCCTCGCTCTGGACGATGCCCGATACGACAACAATCGACTCTCGGTTAAGCTGTCTGATCTGTTCTATCACATCACGGGGTACCGTTTTCTTCGGCATCGTCACTTGCATTATGCCATCCCGATCTCTGAGCAACAGAAATGCTATGCCGCCAAGGTCCCGTAACTCGTGTGCCCACCCCGCCACGGTGACGTCGGTTTCCGGAACGATGTTGCTCGAACGGGTAAGCTTCATTCAAATCTCCTCGTGACCGACGTAGCGTGCGCTGGCAATCCTTCGATGCTCGCCATTTGAATGATTAGATCCTTAAGACTCTGCAGCCCTTCCTTTGTGAGGACCTGGAGACTCGTCTTTTTCACAAAGTGATCGACGTTAAGCCCGCTTGCAGACTTTGCAGCCCCT
>CAYYMO010000120.1:0-4676 GCA_964472955.1 uncultured Methanomicrobia archaeon
GTCGCATGTGAAGCATATGGCAAGTCTCGCATGCTTAGAGCTGAGTGAAGATGACTTGCAAGAGTTTACCGTTCAATTCAATTCGATATTGTCGTACTTTGATGAACTCTCAGAGATAAAGGAAGCGCCTGAGAAAGATAAAATGCGGTTTAATGATCTCAGGGCTGACGAAGTGCTTCCAAGTTTATCTCAGGAAGAAGCTCTTTTTAATGCACAGAGAACAGAGGATGGGTATTTCAAAGGCCCGAGGATATTATGAGTCACGTTGAACGTATTGAGGAAATACTCACTCTGATCGCAAAAAGCAATCTCAAGGCTTATATCACAGTGGATACTGTCGGCGCAAGAGAGCAAGCTGAACGAGCAGACTTGGGAGAATTGGATGGCAAGCTCGCAGGAGTTCCTGTTGCAGTAAAGGATGCGATATCTACGAAAGGCTTGAGAACGACGTGTGCATCGCGTATGCTCGAGAACTACGTCCCTGTATATGATGCTTTTGTAGTTAAGAGATTGCGAGAGGAAGGCGCGATAATAGTAGGTAAGACGAACATGGATGAGTTCTCGATGGGGACATCAACGGAAACTAGCTATTTTGGCACGTGCAGAAACCCATGGGATGTTTCACGAGTTCCCGGTGGATCTTCGGGTGGAAGTGCGGCTGCGCTTGCCTCGTTTGAAGCTGACATGGCTCTAGGCTCTGATACAGGTGGGTCGATACGCTGTCCGGCGTCATTTTGTGGAATTGTGGGACTCAAGCCGACGTACGGCAGGGTTTCACGGTTCGGACTTGTATCATACGGCAATTCTCTAGAACAGATAGGGCCGATGGCAAGAACTGTGCAAGAGTGCGCTTTATTGTTTGAAGTTTTGGCAGGGTATGACCCGCGGGATAACACATGTGTTGACGTCCCTGTTCCAAATTATTCCAAACTACTTGACGGAGAACTTAAAGGTTTAAAGGTAGGGGTCCCAAAAGAATTTTTTGGTGAAGGGATAGATCCAGATGTTGAACGGGCGGTTTGGGATTCAATAAACATTCTTGAAAATGAAGGAGTAAGCTATGAAGAGATCGATCTCCCTCATTTGAAGTATTCGTTATCTTCTTATTACATTGAGGCGATGTGCGAGGCATCATCTAATCTTGCGAGATACTGCGGTATAATCTATGGCTACAGAGTTCAAAAAGATCACGATTGGCACACGACTTTTTCTCAGAGTAGGTCGCTAGGCTTTGGAAAAGAGGTCAAACGGAGGATATTGCTTGGAACCTATGCGCTTTCAGCAGGTTACTATGATAAGTATTACATGAAAGCGCTTGCGGCGAGATCGCTGATCAGGAATGATTTTCAAAGGGCCTTCAAACATTATGATGCCATGGTAGCCCCGACAATGCCGTATGTTGCATTTAAGATTGGTGAAAAGATTGAGGATCCGCTCTCGCTATACCTGGTTGATATCAACACGGTTCCTATAAATATCGCTAATGTTCCTTCGCTTTCAGTTCCTTGTGGGTTTAAGAATGGTTTGCCAGTGGGAATGCAAATTATAGGGGATATGTTTGATGAGTCGATGTTGTTCAACATTGCCTATCAATTTGAACGATGTACGAATTTCAATAAATATTCTAAGGCACAACTGTAAAATAATCATGTAAGCCACTTATTGAATGTTAACGAGCATTTTCACCTGTCATTATATATCTTATTCTAAAACAAATACATAAAAAAGATAAAAACGTAGGTTAAGATACTAGATATAATGAGGCAACTGTATGGTTAGTTCGAAGGATTCAATTTATAAGTTGGAGTACTCGGAGAAGATTAAAGCCGAAGTGTCAATAGCGCATCAATTATTTGAGCAACTAATAGGTTTAAAAGAGGATGAGTTTAATGGCGGTAAGAAAATTATGGAAGCCTATATTAATGCAATTCTAACTGACATAAAAATTGCTCGAAATGTGCTTGGATCTAAGGTAGTTTTCTCTAAAACTTCAAGAAAGCTAACAGAATCGATTGGAAGAATTGACCTGAGAGAATACGAAGAAGCGAGAAAGTGTTTTGCTGAAGCATTAACTGAAATTACAACGTATTGCGCTGAGTCGTTTGAATCACTTAGGAAGATGGACTTAATGTGACAAAGAAATCGCGTTTAAATGGTATGTAACGTAGTCAATAATGAGATAAAAATCTTGTAAGTTGAGTTGTTAAATTGCATTTTAGTTTTTTTTTGCTATTTATTTAATAGGTCTTTAAAAGACTGAAAGAAGTAAATAGCAATCAAATCTTTGTGTTTCTTTCATCAATAGTGTGAATTTTATCTATTTTTTTTATGAGAGTGTCATAACTTTTCAGTGGTGTTATCGTTGGAGTTATAACTTTAGGGGCTTGTATATCACTAAAAACATTTATATACATTTTAGCGACTTCGGTCCAAGTAATGGTCCTTCCATAACAGTAAGTGTTGAGAGCCATATTCCTTCGTTGTTGATCATGTTGTACTAGAAAACTCAACTTGTTAGAGAGATCATCTGCATTGCCAAAGTCAACTAATAAACCTTTTCCATCAGCAAGAGCTTCCCTTGCGTGCATAAATTTTGTTGCTACAATCGGTTTACCGCAGCCTATGGCTTGTGAGAGCACCCCGCTCGATATTTGTTTGTAATTCATGTTTGTGATTGCGCAAATATCAGTCGCTAAGAAATGCAATATCATATCTCTATTAGAGAGATATTTTTCTACAAACTTAACGTGCTTCTTCAATCCTAACTCTTTGACGACATCTCTCAATAACTGGCGGTACCCCTCTCGCGCGGATTTTTCTAGCGCAGGGTGAAACGCCCCGACGATCATATATAGAATGTCTTTGTCTGGATTGTCGTCGATAATCTGCGGCATTGCTTCAAGTACGTATTCAATCCCTTTATCGGGGTTGATCAGTCCATAGCTTCCTATTATAAATTTGTCTGGCAATCCGATATGTTTTTTCGGTCTTTCAGTATCTAAAAAGGGAACATCAGGGACTCCATGAGGGATGACGGTTAGTTTTGTGAGAGGAATATGAAACGTGCTTTTTAATATATCTACTCCCACGTTAGCGGAGACAACAACTCTATCTGAAAAATCACATATGTTCTTCACAATGTTTTTCATCGCATAAGGTGGGTCTGGCAAAACAGTGTGAAAAGTCGTAACAACCGGTTTTTGTAGCCGTTTTAAAAAGCTGACTATATAATCTCCGTGGTCCCCTTTATAAAGTCCAAATTCGTGTTGTATGTTAACTACATCGATTTTAGAAGAATTTATTTTATGCGCAGCCTGTAAATATGTTGAGATATCACAGTCTTTTATTGTATGAAATATTTTTGAGACAGGATACCGCGTAGTAGTTAATAAACTTTTTTTACACTGTTCTATTGCACTAACATTCCAAAAAACGTTACTTGAAACTTTTGAAATATTATCAGCTAGATCTCTAGTGAAAGTGGCGATTCCACATTGTCTTGGGGGAAACGAGCTTACAAAGTTCAACCGCGTTGTTTTGTTTAAACTTGAAATGAAATCATCTCCCTACCTATTACAGAATACGTTAGCTTAACATATAATACTATCACGCCCATATGTCGGGAATTATTTATTTAATCTCGCTGAATTAATTGCTTAATATAAGCTTTACTTAAGAATTCTGAATTATTAATAATTAGAGATAATATGAGGGGTAGAGTGTCAATTTTAGGTTATAAGTTCTACTCATTCATTTCATACACTTTATTTGATACCCTGCCTTGCCTTCAACGGTGCTTGCGTCTAAAAGACCGCGTGGACTTTGACCGATAAAAATTAAAGAGATCACGTCTATCAAACAAATAGGTGCAATAACATGCCGGAAGAAAAAAAGAAAGAGTACAAATTTGAAAAAGACATCAAATCAGGAACCATAGATGAACCTGACATTGCAGGTTATGACGCGACTTATCGCACAAAGAAGGAATTTGAAGATAGGAAAAAACTCGAAGTTTGTGATTTAAGCCCAGATGAAGAAGGGATATGTGAAAAGCCAGAAGAAAAGAAAAAGAAGTAATCCTTCTTTTACTTTACTTTGATTGCTTCTAAAAGTCGCCCACGTATGTCATTGAATAAACAGTTATGAATTCTGAAGTTATAAAATACAAGATTCATAGAAGTATGAAAAGCTAATATCAATAATTTATTGTAGTTTTTTGATAAGCGGTTTTTAGCAATACATTTTTTGTACTTGTGCTATTGTGAAGGAGGCAAGCAGTTTAGTTAGGGGATTTACACGGTCGATTCTTGAAAATTTGTGAGCGTGTGTCACTAAAAATTGACACCTCAATTTAACGTTAGATTCCAATGATTATTAACGCTACTTAATTCCGCCTTACTGTGCGCGCGACATCCTCCGTTTAATTTTAGTCAGTAAATCGAACGTGGAATATCCTGTAACAGTAACGTAATAATGGACTCAAATTGAAAATTTAGAAAGGTGTCTTTAAATGGAATTGATATTACAATCATAGCCGTTAGTAAATCGCCTTATATAAGGTTGCATACAGACGTTGAGATCATAGCTCGACTTATTTTCCGTTTAATCTGAGAAGCATTAATTTTTAAAAGAATTTTTATAGATTAACGAGAGAGGTAGGTTAGCATGAAAGTGTG
>CAYYMO010000121.1:0-3567 GCA_964472955.1 uncultured Methanomicrobia archaeon
ATGGATGTCGACTTTTGTTTGCCCTCATTCCAGATAATATATTCCAGATCTAAGATGGGGTACATGCCCATCTGCTTAATTTTTTGCAGCTCTTTTTCATGAGGGTCCGTATCAGCAACGATTAGAACTACTGTGGTAAAGCCTTTATCTTTGAAATACTCAATTGTACCGTCCCAAAGTTGCTTAGTTGACAACCCTACGCGATACTCAAGTTGTGGTGGCATTTGTGTCGGGGTAAAAGACTCAACACCCGCCGCAGCTGTTTTTAGCGGCGTCCAGACCGTAAGGAGTAACAGTACAGTGACCAGTATCATTGCGAGAAACTGCTTGTTCATCAGTGCCCCCTCACTTAATTCAAAACATCAAAATGCATCAGATCCCGAATTCACTTCTTGCTATAGTCGGAGTTCTCTTCCAGATAACACAAATATGCATGCAAACCTACAGAATTCTATTATCCCTGCATTATCAAATAGTTGCGAAGGAATAATTTATTCGTTATTTTGCCCTCATCCTGTTACCAGTTCACAATCACATCAATCCTTGCGCTGGTGTCACCATCATTAACCAAAATAAAAAAACAGTCTATATAATACTTGTCACCTAAACAGCTATTACACCAACTATGTCAGGTGTTAAGATTCGAGTGAGTGGCTATGACAGTAAGTAAAACTGATGCCGAAAAATGCGTTGGCTTGTGTATGAGCGCTTTCACTATTATAGAAGCTATTGATCACTTTATAGAACGGGATAACACAAAGGCAGACTTTTTGGATATGGCCTTTACTGCTACCTACGACTATCTCAAGATCGTCTATCATGAACTCGAAGCTATTCGGGATGCTCTGTCTGTTGCGGAAAAACCATAGGCGAAGGCGCGCGTATACGGCGTGGCGTTTAACAAAGAAAAGAGTGCGCTGATCTAAGGACTATTATAAGAGCGATAGCTATTACACGGCCCCTAGAGATGATGCCCTACACTCACGTTTTGTTTCTTTGTGACTTCGTACAATTGTGGATTCTTAAATAACGGTTGCGATTTTGACGAGATTTTGCTCCCCGGTGGCATGCCTTACGGAGAGGGACTAATATTTGACACAATAAGGATAAGAAAATGCCATTTTAATAGCTACACTTCCACTCCACTCAAACTGTTACGACTATTACATTCTTCTTTTAATTAAGCTCTAGCTAAAACCCACAAAAGCATTAATTTCGTCCCATTTTTGCCTTGTAATTATCATAGGTGCGGTAGACGATGTCATGCATGTCAGTGCGGAATACCTCGTGGAAATCGACTCCAGTATCCCCGATCATTTGCTATAAGGTTGTTCTTCCTTGCTGATTTCCTGAAAATTCAATTCCTCTCCAAACGATTGCCGAATCAGCTTACTCAATATAACCGGTCTATCATTCTGGACGTAATGATTTGCCTTTGGTATAATCCAATAACTCGATTTTGGAGTCCTGACTTTCAGGTAGTTGTCCCAAACGTAGTCTGAAACTTTTGTGGGAGCGATCTTGTCATCCTCACCCCAGACCAGTGCCGTGGGTACGTTGCTGTTTTCTAGGTTCTCCAGCCAGTGAACTTCATTTTGCTTTCTCTGATTCAAATACTGGATAATGTCATGTTGAATTCGCCCGCCATTCTTATAGCCCAAAATAAATGCGTTAGACCTTACCTTTTCTCGCGATTCCTTAATATTGTGGGTTTTTCTGTTTAACCCGTTAGCCAGCAGTTTCCCGGTAACAAATTTGGTTGCCACAGGACCAGTGAGACGGTTTAGGAGGATTTTTTGGAAACAGGTGAGATTCGCCAGCGGCAGGTAAACGTTTCCGTTTGTAATAATAAGATGACCTATCGAATATCTGCCTTGGTTTTTGTACAGGTCAAGTAACGCTAATCCGACGCTGTTCCCTTTATCGTGAGTAACCAAGGTTAGTTTTCTGACTTTTAGCAATTCATTTATGTAATAATCCACAAGTCTTGCGTCATCTTCAATAGAATATTTATACCCGTTTCTGGGTTTGTCGGAAAATCCGTATCCAGGAGTGTCCAAAGCACAAACAAAGTAATCCGTGCTTAGCAAATTAAAAAGCTCCATAAAATCAAAACTACTAGTAGGATAACCATGAATCATTAAAATTGCGGGTTTTCTAACATCTCCATTCTGAATGTAAAAAATGTTCAATTCGCCAAAGGATTTATTTTCCTCTAAAGTGGAAGTCCACCTGAAAAATCCACCTGAATTCAACCATTGACGTGCAAGAATCGGAATGCCTTTAGAATTTCTCTCTTTCTTGTTCATACAATTATAACCATTCACCCCTCGAACCTAAGGCTAATCTATCTCATCTCATTACACCCCTCGCATAAACGTTGGTCATTAAACTGTAAATAAACCTGCGTGGTGTCGAGGTTACTATGCGCTAACAAAACTCTTACCTGCGAGGTCATTGCAGGCATCGCAAGACGCGGTAGTTGTCAGCAATACTGGAGAGTCAGAGGCACGGGAAAAGCGAAGCATTGTAGATCGCTTGCTAGGACGGAATAAGGCTAAAGTTGTTAGTAACAACATTACAAAAATAAAAATCATCTCCCGCTATTTTCAGGCAATTGGACGTTAATTTGTGGTTTTTCGTTTATCAGAAACAAAACACAATGTTTAAGCAGATAATGTAAATCAATAAAGAGAGGTAGTAGTAATGTCTGAATCGTGCAAGTACAAAGCTGACGCACATCAGACGCGTCAGCCCATCGTAACTCAATTTCTAGTTGCATTGATGGTTACGATTATGTTGGTTACACCGCTCGTCACGAGATGCGCCGGAGGCGTCGCGAACCCCGCAAGTTATTCGCCTACAACACCAACTACTCTAAAAACACCCAAGGTCTCACCTACACAACCCCTTGCGGCCACGCCTGTCCATTCAGTCGCTGTATTGAACGGGAATTCTTCCAGAGGGGATCCAATAACTGGCTCTGTTATTGCCCTCATCCTTGCTGCATTCATAACCGCGAGTGGGGCGATTATCGCTGCACTTATAGGCGCTGGCGCGTTGATTACAGCCCCACTTTTAAATGGCGCGATCCCGGCTGCAATGATAAACGGCGGTTCTCTCATCGCAGCTTATGTCATATTCGGACTTATCGGGCTTATCCCACACCCCGCACCAGTGCCAGTGCCACTTACGCGTTGATTCCCTTTACGAGCGTGCGGCCTCCTACGCGCAAGCCGTCTATTATAGTTACTACCCCCACTGTCTTATTCCCCTCCATCAGTCTCGATGGTCACGACCTACGGTTATGTTCAAACGCCATCATGTGTCAAGTAAAAGAGCCCCTTCACCTCTGTCCCTATAGAAAAAACGGCAACGAAGCTTATCTGTTTTCAACTGAAGAAGGATTTAGATACCTATATATCACACATTTTAACATACCCATGGGATATGCCTCCATTTTTTACCATAGACGACCTCGATACCCATAACAAGGTCGTTTTGGTTCGCGTCGATTTGAACTCTCCGATAGGTCCAGATGGTGAGATTCTTGACGACATACGGTTC
>CAYYMO010000122.1:0-9558 GCA_964472955.1 uncultured Methanomicrobia archaeon
GCTGTATTAAAAATGCAATTAGCCTTCTCATTCCTGCAGGGATCATAGCTCCAGAAAGCCCCATGAAAATCGTTGTACTTTCTTTTGCCATGCGCGTCCAAATCTCAACTGCCTCTGCCAACTTTCTGCCCTGGAACCCAACGCTCAACATTGCTTCTGTAAGTTCGCCCACTGTTCTATGTTTTACGTCAATTGGACTTGTCGGGTGCATATACAAAAGTAATCACTTTAGTTAAAAAAAATATTGGTTGCAGAGTGACACATCACGTAATAATCCTCTTCTAAATGTCAACAAAACCTATAAACAAATAGATTATTTTAGTAGTTGTGGTTAGATTGAAACTTGCTAAGGTAGTCAGGAATGTAGAGGAGGTCATAACCGAACAAGAATTACAAAATCTTCTTGAAAGCGATGAGCTGATTAAAGCTTACGCTGGCTATGAACCGAGCGGCGACTTACACATGGGGCACTTGTTAACAGTTAATAAGCTTATAGATCTCCAATGTGTGGGGGTCAACGTAACCGTGCTTCTTGCCGACCTGCACGCTTTTTTAAATGAAAAAGGGACTGTCGAACAAATCGGGGAGTGGGCAAAACATTATAGGAAATCCTTTGTCGCACTTGGTTTAAATCAGGACACAAAGTTCGTACTCGGTAGTGATTATCAATTTGATGCTGATTATACTCAAATTGTGCTTAAAATGGCGAGAAATGCGACACTTAATAGGGCACGCAGAAGCATGGACGAGGTCTCGAGAAATGCTGAGGATCCCGTCGTTTCTCAGATGATATACCCACTCATGCAAGCTGCGGATATAGGATACATGAACCTTGACATTGCAGTCGGTGGAATAGATCAGAGAAAGATTCACATGTTAGCGCGTGAAGAACTCCCACGGTTGGGATTTAAATCGCCTATATGTCTGCATACTCCAATACTCCTAGGACTTGATGGAAACAAGATGTCGTCCTCTAAAGGAAACTTCATCTCAGTTGACGACGATGTTGAATCGATAGAGAGAAAAATAATGGCGAGTTACTGCCCTATAAAGGCGATAGAAGACAACCCTGTGTTGCAATTATATCAGTATTATATTTTTCCAAAGTTTGAGGCAATAGAAATAGAACGAGCTCAAAAATATGGCGGAGACGTCACTTACGATGACTTATCAAGACTCAAACATGACTATGCTAGCGGCAAGCTCCACCCTCTTGACCTTAAGAATGGAGCAATACACTATATGGATAAGATAATAGAGCCAGTACGGGTTGTTTTAAATAAGAATTAAGCACCATTTTTATATCACAAGATTTAAATGGTGCACGGTGACGAAGCTACTAAAAATGAGGTGTTTTCCTGATAAATGAAGAAGAGGTAACTAAAGTAAGGCTACCGAGAAAAAATGAAAATGAAATACTAGGCATCGTTGAAGCGATGCTTGGCGCAAATCACGTAAGAATTCGCTGTTTGGATGGAAAGATCCGGATGGGGAGAATTCCGGGTAAGATGAAAAAGCGAGTCTGGCTTAGGGCGGGCGATGTAGTTATCATTAAGCCTTGGAGCTTTCAAGACAATAAAGGGGATATTGTCTGGCGGTATCAAGGATCTCAGGTCGAGTGGCTGAAAAGAAATGGCTATCTGTAGCCATGTACGAAAACGTGTATTTGAGTATTTTCAGCACCACAGGGCAAATGATTCATAACCGTAAATCGTGGGGGGCCCACAGTTTGATAGATAAAAAATTGGAACGCATAGATAAAGAAGTGGATAAACTCAAGATTCGAATAAAAGATGCGAATGAGTTTAAAGTGCGTGACGAGGTTTTCGACGTTCCGACCCTTAAAGCTTTATATTATCTTGCCACCCGCAATATTATCGGGGCATTAGGCGGAGTGATATCAACAGGGAAGGAGGCAAACGTCTTCCATGCACTCAGTCCTTCACAAGCGGAGCTTGCCGTAAAGATATATAGAATTCAAACCAGCGATTTTAAGGCAATGCAAGAGTACATTACAGGAGACCCTAGATTCCAGAACATTCGCCGAGCCAAAAAAGATATAGTGTTCGCATGGACCAAAAAAGAGTATAGAAATCTTATCAGGGCATGTAAGGCGAAAGTGAGGGTTCCACAGCCAAAAGGTTATGAGCGAAACATCCTTGTCATGGAGTTCATGGGTCACGCAGGGGTTCCGTTTCCACCTTTAAAAAGCGCTGTTAATGAAATTGAAGATATCGAAGCTGTTTACAATATCACAATTAAGTACATAAAAAGGCTCTATACTGATGCGGATCTTGTTCATGCTGACCTCAGTGAATATAACATACTATACGATCGCCAGAATGGCCCAATTTTTATAGACATGGGACAGTCAGTGACACTCAATCACCCAAACGCTGAGGAGTTTCTACAACGAGACCTCAGGAACATAATAAAATTCTTTTCAGAGAATGGTGTTCATACCTCTTTTGACAAGACCTTAAAGGAGATAAAGGATGAGAGAGAACATAAAGGTCCCGTACGATAGAATTGGAGTGTTAATAGGAATTACTGGCAGTACTAAAAACGAAATTGAAAAACGAGGGGAAGTAACGATTGATATTGACAGTAAGGCTGGCACTGTCATAATAGAAAGCGACTCCATTAACGCCCTCCGAGCAGTGGACGTTGTTAAAGCAATAGCGCGGGGGTTTAGTCCTGAACGGGCTTATCGATTATTCGATGATGAGATGGTCATACTCGATATAATAGAGCTTTCTAAGAGTGTAAGTACGCCAAAAGAGTTAAAGAGAATTATGGGGCGTATAATTGGAAAAGATGGGAAGACAAGGGAGATCATCGAGAGTCTGACGGGCTCTCACATCTCAGTTTACGGGAAAACGGTAAGTGTAATTGGCTATCCCGAACATACGCAAATTGTACGAAAAGCGATTGAGATGCTTGTAGAAGGTGCTCCTCATGGCACAGTGTATGGCTACCTTGAGAAGAAGAAACAAGAGCTAAAGAGAGCTGAGATGGACTACTATATCTGATGGAATGGATGCGTCGAGAGAAGAGTTCGTACGCCGAACAGTGGCGATGCTGAAGGAAGCCGAAACAAGTCTTCCGGCTAACGTTGGAGCTGCATTACAAAATGCCATTGAGGAAAAATGCGGTAAATCCACTAACGAGAGAGATCGAAGACAAACCCTTGCTCGATGTAATTTATGAACTGGCCGGAGGAGATCAGATAGTAGTCGAACTACCAGTTAAATGTGCAGGATCTGAAAATGCGAGCATGCTGAACATTCTTAACCCTTCAGCGGATATAGGAAAGTTCGTGCTTGAAACAATTGCTGCCGCAGGTGGAAAGCCGTGCCCCCGATAATCGTGAGAATTTGAGTGGGAAGCACATTTAATGGGTGTGCTTGGCTTGCAAAAAAAGCACTCTTTCAAAGTTTAAATAAACAAAACACCCCAATCGAGGAGAGACTTTTAAAGGATATAAATTCACTGGGCATAGGACCCATGGGACTTGGGGGAGTTACGACAGCGCTTAAAGTTTTCGTCGAAGTGGCTGACTGTCACACGGCATCCCTTCCAGTTGCGGTCAACATTCAGTGTTGGGCTAACAGAAGAGCATCATTTGAGATGAGAGGGTGAATTGACTTGCCCATCGTTAAGAGCCCCAATCATGCAGCCAGTGATATACCAGTTACACTTGAAACTCCAATTAAAATAGGCGACATTAAAAAACTACAAGTTGGAGATTTAGCGTTTATAAGTGGTGTGATCTACACATCCCGCGATAAGGCACATGTAAAAATTCAACAGAATCGAACTCATCTACCGTTCAATTTAGAAGGGGCCTGCATATGTCACTATGATCCAATAATTATACAACCAAATGAAAAATATAGAGTTATTGCGGCAGGTCCGACTACGAGTGCGAGGAATGAATGAATACATCCCTGACATTATAAAACTAGGAGTGCGAGCTATAATTGGAAAAGGTGGGCTGCCCGATCAAGCAGTAGAACTTATGAAAGGACAGTGCCTATACCTAGCTTTCACAGGTGGCTGTGGAGCTTTAGCGCAGCGGGCAATCGTAGATGTCTTACACGTTTACTATCCAGAACTCGGAGAGACCGAAGCAGTCTGGAAATTAAAGGTTAAAGACTTTGGACCTCTTATAGTCGCAATAGATTCGTACCGGCATAGCTTGTTTGAAGAAATTGAAACTTACTCAAATCGTAAGTTGCATGAACTCCTGAGGTAGACTCCCACACGTATAGCTAACGCTTTTCACTTCGGACGGCTCTAACTAAACCCACTTTGCATCCAGTGAATAAATTACGGCATCGACTTCTTCTGGATATAACCGCCCCTTTTGCTCTTATAGGTCTCCACCATAGATTCGAGCCACTCAGTTCGTTCTTGCCGCTTTATTTCTGAAGTTTTTTTATGCCAATCTTCAATTTTTTTGTCAAGAGCGTCGCGATCGATCGTCATTATACCAGCGGCAGCCTTTAATCGCAGATCGTCGATAGAAAACACCGGAATTTCGGCTTCCAACAGTCTTCTCTGCGCCGTGTGCGACGGTTCATTCTTGACTATTATAGCTTTCACCTTTTTTTCAGCCAGCATATCTACGGCAGCAATTCCACCTCCACTGGCATCCTCGAAAAGTACTATGCTGTCAAAGAGACCATATTGTTCATCCGCTAACTGTATAGAGTCCTTATTGAACGATTTTAAGACGTGAATCGCTTTTAATGGCTCTTCTACTTCCACAGAACTTATCTTCTTCAACGTTTTAATGCGCCTTTGGAGATCTTTATTTATTTTTTTATTCTTACCAAACTCCTGGGATAGACGTTTAATTTCTTTATCTCGGAGTGCTATTTCTTTGCTCGTCTTGAGGCGTTTTGCCTCTTTCGACCTCAGAAAGTCAATCTTACCAGTTAATTTTGCAATATTTTGCTGATCTTCGACAATCGTTTGCTTAAGTTCATTAACGTAGCTTTCTAGCCTAGTTATTTGCTCATCCTGTCTTTTGATGATCATACGATAGAAGGAGACATCCTGTTGCGGAAGGGTCTCATCAGGTGATGTGTCTACAATTTCTGTATCTTCAACTGATGCAAATGGTTTCTTTAGCAATGCGACGGCAGATTCGAGAGAATGACCTTTGAGTATTAACGCTTTAATCTCATCTAGATCTATTCCCTCCGGAGCTTTTCTTTCAATTTGCGTAAGTTTATTCTTATGACTCCTGTAGGCGTCCAGTGCAGCTGCAAGCGCATCTCGTTCGTGGTCGTTTGAGTGCTCAATATCCTTAGTATCCTTGATCTTCTGACCGATTGATAGAGACGTTGAGGGAGCGTGCAAGATAGCGTTAAATGCTCGTTTTATTTTTTCTACTGTTCCTGGAGTCGGATATTTATCAGTAGCTACTATAATCGGACGACCGGTCTCCACCATTACTTCTATAATGTCAGAAATAGAAAATGATCTAGAACTAACGGTTTTTATTACATTGCCTTTCAAATCTAAAACGGCCACTGCCGTCGTAGTTCCAGGATCTATTCCAACGATAGTGTATGACCGCCTTGGTGTAACGTAACGATCGACCTTCTTGGAAGAAGTGTGAATTTGTTCGTACCTCCGCACAATGGTATATTATTATTCAATATAAAATTTAAACTGCTGTTGAAATTGCTGCGCTCGCCCACTAGTAAATAGTCTTAATATAGCTTAAAACGTTCTCAAGGCTCCTTTTAATTCCAAATTTTCTTCTGAAATATGACAAAATGTTGCTCACATCTCGGGTTAGAAGCTCTTCTGAATTAGGATGCGTAACGTAGACGTATTGGGGCCAGTCTATTATTGTTACTGTCCCGTCAGCGGTTACCATAACATTGTACTCGCTCAAATCAGAATGGACTATTTTTTGTTCGTAAGCAGATTTAATTTGGACAAATATCAGATCTAAGAAGTAATCTGGATCCTTAAGGTCAACTTTCACGAGATCTGTGCCATTCACCAACCCCATAACAACTACATGTCTGCTATAGTCTAGTGGCTCTGGGACGGAAACCGCTGGGTAAAGCTCATTTAACGCCCGAAACTCTCGCTCGGCCGCGAGCTTTGAGGCGAGAAGCCACGAATAGTGGTCTCGACCAGAAAGGTGAGCTCTTTGGCGTTTTACATGTTTGAATGTCGTACCCTCTCGGTGAAACTTAACTACAACCCCTTGTTCGTCTCTTTTTGCATCGTAAATGTCTGATTCTTTTCCTACGCCTATCCTAGACCCAAGTGAGCTTATTGCGTTACGTTTAACCAGCGTATTTAACGCAAGCGCATCATATCCAGCGAACGTTAATTTAAACCCAATATAATGGGTGGACTTACGCTGCACCATCTTGAACTTTAACGCTCGGTTAATCCGATAGTTGACTTCATCTTTCGGAAGCCTACTATATCTGGGAACTTCGTCCGCGGGAACCCACTCAAAATAGCGCATACCCACTTCAACAGCTCCTATTACTCTAAAGTCATAATCTTGGAGATTCTTAAAATTCTGGACTACGTCTTCCAACACTAAGCTACCTCTCTAAGAGTACTACATTTGTTCAGGCACTAACAATATGTTCGCGTGATAATCGAATCTAGCATCACGTGTAATCACTTTAATATGCGTTAGACGTCATGATATAAACACAAATGAGATGTCATAAGTGTAACGCTAATGCTGTAATATTCCAGAGATATTCGGGACTACACCTTTGCAGACGTCATTTTTTTGAAGATGTCGAGAGGAAAATAAAGAGGCAGGTCCGAAAATACTATGTAGAAGGGACGTTGGCGGTCGCGCTTAGTGGTGGAAAAGACAGTACCGTAGCACTGTATATTTTAAATGAAATATATCATAGATCCGATGTCGAACTCGTAGCTATTACTATTGATGAAGGTATTGCGGGATATCGGGAAAAGACTTTGGAATCAGCTGCTATGATCGTTACAGAACTTGGGGTGAGGTGGGAAGTAACATCCTTCCAAGAGAAGTTTGGAGTGAGAATTGACCAAATAAAAGAGAGGCCCTGCACATACTGTGGCATCTTTAGGAGATCTCTTCTAAATAGAATGGCTAAAGAGGTTGGCGCATCTAAGATTGCAACTGGTCACAATTTGGATGATGAGGCACAAACAGTCCTTATGAACTACCTGAGAGGAGATATCGACAGACTTTTGAGGCTTGAACAAAGTGCTAAAGTGGGACTGATACCACGAGTCAAGCCCTTAAAAGACGTTCCGGAAAGAGAGGTCGCATTGTACGCGATTCTAAAAGAGCTTCCCATTGATTTAAATGAATGTGCATTCTCGTTGGACGCGTTTAGGGCAGAAGTTCGGGATAACCTAAACGATTTTGAGTATCGACATCCGGGTACAAAATACTCACTCATACGAGGTTTAAACAGAATCTCAAGCCTTGTGAAGAAGGAAGCTTTTGACTTAAGACTGTGCAGGAGTTGTGGTGAGCCGTCTGTCAATGAATTATGTCAGACCTGCGAGGCTCTTGTGACGCTTGGAAAGTTAGCTATATAGCATAACCACCAGTCATCACACCGAGAACAGACCAACTCACGCCTACCTATCACTATTTAAGAAGGCTAACCGATGTGTTGAGTTTTTGCATCTTCTAACGTATTTTATCGATCCCTTTAAAGCTGATCTCGTAGCTGGCGTCGCTTAACTGGTTAAACGGCATTTTTTTCACGCTATCGATTGTATTCGGATAAGGATTCAGGTACTCTATTTTCACTGGGCCTAAAACTTGTGGGCTTTGCACCCCTGTCATTATTGCCATGACCCTGACGCGACCTTCAAATTCTTTCTGTACTCTTGCCCCCCAGATGACGTTTGCACGCTGATCAAGTTCAAATGTGAGTGCGTTGGCAATCTCTTCAGATTCTTTAAGTGTTAGATCAGGGCCACCCGTTATATGGATAAGAGCACCTTTTGCGCCTCGACAATCAACATCAAGAAGTGGGTGGTTGAAAGCCTCTCGAACCACATCTCGAGCTTTATCCTGGCTCTTCGACTCTCCGACGAGCATAGCCGCTACTCCACCGCTGTTCATAACAGTTCTAACATCAGCATAATCGAGATTTATCAATGATGGTTGAGTAATAGTTTCGGCTATACCTTTTACCGTTTCAGCTATAAGCTGGTCCATGACGGAAAAAGCCTGACCTATTGGGAGATTTGGGACGTAGTCAAGCAAGCGGTTATTATCAAGTACAATTACCGTATCTGCTGCCTTTCGAAGCTCTTCAAGTCCCTCTTCGGCTTTCATGATGCGCGCCCGTTCAACATCAAACGGAGACGAGACCATAGCCACGACGATCGCGCCGTGAGCCTTAGCAATTTCAGCGACAACGGGGGCAGCACCTGTACCTGTACCTCCTCCCATCCCTGCTGTAATAAAAACCATGTCCGCATCATTTAACAGATCTTCAATAGTTTTCCTTGCAAGTTCTGTGGCTCTCCTCCCAATATCGGGGAACCCTCCAGCACCTAATCCCTTTGTAATCGATTTTCCCACTAAGACCTTCTTATCAGCATCTACTATATCGAGGTGTTGCTTGTCTGTATTTATTGCGATGGTTTCAGCGCCGTCCACACCTATGTTGTACAGCCTGTTTATTGTGTTATTGCCTGCTCCACCACAACCAATTATGGTGATTTGAGGCGTACCGAACTCCTCACCATCTTCATCAACCAAATACCGCTTATGTTGTTCCAATTCGGAACGTTTCAATGCTTCTTGTATAATGCTCTGCAAATTCATCCCCCTCTTTTGAATTAAGTAATTTGCTTACATCCTATTGAACATGTTTAATACATGAGCGTTAACAAGATCCCCAGCAGCTGTTCTTAAGGCTTCACTTGTTAGGGAAAACTCTCCCGCAAGAACAAGCGTATCAATGAATTCTAGTTGCCGTTTTGGGAGCCTGGGCGTTACGCGTTCCATAGAAATCATCTTGCACGCCTATTTTGTAAGACATTTGACTGACGTAAACCGCCAAAAAATAAACAAATAGCCATTCAATGTAGGCAACATAATTTATATCTGACACTCGAATGGATACAAGGGATTATTAAGCTTGTGTTATTGCTTTATTATAATATTGATTAAATTTTTACAAATAACATGCGCTCAGTTCACTGCTCGAATTTAAGTCGCCAAACTAAACATTTTATATTTTAACAATTTTGACACTTAAGATCTATCTACCATTTGTAAAAGACCCACCATGATCGTTGTTATTAGTAATAAGAAGCTGTATGGAAAGTAATAAGTACGGTCGATATAGATATTGTTTGCCCGCCTTAACTTAGCCTGGCAGAGTGGTCGGCTGTAGACCGACTTGTCCCCCGTTCAAATCGGGGAGGCGGGATCTACATTTAAAAAGGCCCCAGTAGCTCAGCCTGGGAGAGCGCCAGACTGAAGATCTGGTTGTCCCCGGTTCAAATCCGGGCTGGGGCATTTCCCTTTTTAAATTCTTAAAAAAA